>JAYEKC010000148.1:0-4161 GCA_034716715.1 Gemmatimonadota bacterium
AGATCCAGGCCATCGCCGCGGTGCCCGTGTGAGCGCGTGGAACGGCTTGGCGGCCGTCGTCACCGGGGCATCGGGCGGCATCGGCGAGGAGCTTGCCGTGCAGCTCGCGGCCGCGGGGGCGAACGTGACGATCGCCGCGCGGCGGACGGAGGAGCTCGAGCGCGTTGCTGCGCGATGCCGCGCGGCGCGAAGCGCCGCCGGCGCCGGGACGGCGACCGCGAGGGCCACAAACGGGCCCGTCGTGGACGGCGCCGTGCTGGCGGTTCCGTGCGATGTCAGCGACCGCGCCCAATGCGAGGCGCTCGTTGCGCGAGCTGTCACGGCGTTCGGCCGCCTCGACGTGCTCGTGAACAATGCGGGGCAGGGCTTCTGGGGTCGCGCCGAGGACGTGCGGGACTACACGGTGTTCGAGCGCATGCTGCGCACCAACTACCTGAGCGTGGTCTGGATGACGCTCGCGGCGCTGCCGCACCTCAAGGCCACGCGGGGGCGCATCCTGACCGTGGGCAGCCTCTCCGGGAAGCTGGGCGTGCCGATGCGGAGCGCGTACGCCGCGTCGAAGCATGCGATGACCGGCTTCCTCGACACGCTGCGCATCGAGGTGGCCGACTCGGGCGTGACCGTCACGACCATCCACCCGGGTTTCGTGACCACGGGCTCGCAGGCGCGGAACCTCGGCCCCGACGGCGCGCCGCTCGGGGCCATGCCGGTGGCGCCGAACAGCGCAATTTCGCCGGCCGAATGCGCACGGCTCCTGCTCGGGGCTGGCGCGGCGCGGCGCCGGGACGTGTACCCCAGCTTCGCCGCGAGGCTGTCGCAGTGGCTGCGGCTGGTAGCGCCGGGGCGCGTGGACCGGATGGTCTCCGGCGCGATCCAGGGAAGGCGCTGAGCCACGAAAAAACAAAGCGGCGGTGGGGAGGTCCCACCGCCGCTTCGTCATTCGAGGGCTGTTGTTGCCCGGCGAACCCGCCCTAGTTGCCGCCGCGGCGGCCGCGCGGGCGCGCGTTCTCGTCGAACTTCGCCTTGTCGGCGTCCGACGTGAGGAGCGCCTTGAGGTCGGCGTTCCGCTTGTTGTTCGACTCCCTCATGTGCTCGCGGAAATCAGGAGCCTGGCGATCCATGCCGGCGAGGCCCTCGCGAGCCGTCTTGATGATCGCCTTGGCCTTGGCCGTCTGGTCGGCGTTGAGCGTGATGCCGTCGAACAGGCGCGCCAGCTGCGCCGAGTCGGCGGCTTCGGGGCTCATCTGCATCCGGCCACCACCCATGCCACCACCGCCGCCGCCACCCTGGGCCGACGCGGCACCCGCCATCACGGCGAGCATACCCGCCACCGCAAACAACTTCTTCATGGTGCACTCCCTCGAACGAGTTGTTGAAAGGCGTCGCGCGGCGAAGGTGCCGCGCGATTGCCACTCCGCCAAATACGCAGTGAAGCGACTCCCTGTTGCAGCCAACTGCTGGTTGGCCCCCCCCATCCTTCCAGCGGCCGCCGCCCCTACCTACCTGCCTGTACGACGCCGGGTTCCGGCGGCGGTTAGGTCATTAATCCTCTATTAATCACACTGCGGCAGGCCATCCGTCGTCCGCCTGGCTTGGCCCGGCCCGGCATGGATCCGCCCCCGTTTGCCGGCTACTCGTAGCGGAGCGCGTCAACCGGATCGAGCCGGGCGGCCCGGCGCGCCGGAACTACCCCGAACACCACGCCGATTCCCACGCTGACCAGCACGGCGATGGCGGTGAGCATCACCGGCGGCTGGGACTGGATCGCCAGCAGCCCGCTCACCCCGCGGCCCGCGGCGAGCCCCAGGGCGATGCCGATCACGCCGCCTATCCCCGTGAGCGTCGCCGCCTCGATGAGGAATTGCAGGAGGATGTCGCGGCGGGTGGCGCCGAGGGCTTTCCGGACCCCGATCTCGCGGGTGCGCGCCGTGACCGATACCATCATGATGGCCATCACGCCGATGCCGCCAACGAGCAGCGCCACGGACGCGAGCACGATCATGACGATGAAGAACGTGCCGGTGATCGAGTTGAACGTGTCGAGGATCTGGTCCTGCGTGATCATGTCGAACGTGTTCGGGTCGGCAGGGCGCAGCTTCCGCATCTCGCGCAGCGTGATGGTCACGGCTTCCTGCGCGTCGGCGACGGTCACGCCGGGCTTGGGCTTCACGCAGATGAACAGCGCATTGGTCTTGTCCACGCGGTACGCGTAGTACACGTAGCGGAACGGCATGATGGCGCCGTTGTCGGTGCCGGGCGGGGCGAAGATGTTCTGCGGCGGCACGTACAGCCCGATCACCTCCACGGGCTTGCCGCCAATCAGCACGGTCTTGCCGATGGGGTCGATGCGACCGAAGAGCCGGAGCGCCTTCTCCTCCTGGATCACGGCCACGGGAGCGCCGCTTCGGAGTTCACTCTTCGTGAACCAGCGCCCCGCGGCGAGTTCGCCGCCCTGGATCTCCTGGAAATAGTCGTCGGCGCCGGTGACGATGGTGGGCCGCGTGCGCTCGCCGAGGTACTCGATGCGCGCCTGGATCTGGGCCCAGATACCGGCGTAGAACACCTGCGGCAGCGCGGCAATGCGCTCGGCTTCGTCCCACGTGAGGTCGGGGCGGATCCGGATCCACTTCGGGAGGCGGTCCGGGTTCACGGGCGAGGTGTTGAACACCTTCATCACGTAGAACGTGGTGGGGCCGGCCACCTCGATGGCGTTGGTGATCTGCTTCTGGATGCCCTGGACGATGGACGCCATCGTCATCACCGTCGACACGCCGATCACCACGCCGAGGATGGTGAGACCCGACCGCAGCTTGCTCACGCGGAGCGCGTCGAACGCGATGCCGAAGTTTTCGCGCCATGTGTCGAGGGACAGCTGGCGATGGACGCTCACTCGGCCCTCAGTGCGGTGATGGGGTCGAGGCGCGCGGCGCGGCGCGCCGGGTACACGCCGAAGAGCACGCCGACGCCCGCGCCAAGCAGCACGGCCACGACCACTGACCACCAGGTGACACGCGCCGGCAGGGGCGAGACCTGCGCCACCAGCCAGGCGAACGCCCAGCCGCTTGCCACGCCGATCACGCCGCCGGCGGAGGCGAGCGCGATGGCCTCCACGAGGAACTGGCGCTCGATGTCGCGGGCGCGCGCGCCGACGGCCTTGCGGATGCCGATTTCGCGCGTGCGCTCGGTGACGGCCATCAACATGATGTTCATGATCACGATGCCGCCGACAATCACGCCGATGGCCACCACGGCTGGGATCACGCTGAAGAGCACGGCGGTGAGCTGCTTCCAGAAGTCCACGAGGGCCGCGGCCGTTTCCACCGAGAAGTCGGCCTCCTGCCCGGGCCGGAGCCGATGCGCCACGCGCATGGCCTCCTCTGCGCGCGCCATTCCGCTCGCCACCGACGCGGCGTCCTTCATCTTGATGGAGATCGTCGTCGTCAGCCGGCGGCCGTAGAGCATCTCGTAGCGCGAGAGCGGCACGAGGGCGAAGGAATCGAACGACTGCCCGAGGACGCGGCCCTTCGACGCGATGACGCCCACCACCTCGAACTGCTCGAGGCCGAAGCGCACGAACTGCCCGATGGGGTCGGCCTGCTCGAACAGCTTCCCGGCCACCTCGTGGCCGAGCACGGCCACGGCGCGCCGCTGCTGGAGGTCCACGTCCTGGAGCCCCCGGCCCCGCTCGATGCGGTAGTCCTGGACTTCCTGGTACGGCGGCGTGATGCCGAAGACGAGGATGTCGCCCACGGTGCGGCCGCGCCACACGATATCGGACTGCGGGGTGGGGAACCCGGACGTGAGCCCGATGGCCGCCGCGTCGGGCAGCGCCTCCTCGACGGCCTGGGCGTCGGCCTCGGTGATGCGCGGCCGGCGCGCCACCCGCTTCCACATCTCGTCGTCGAAGAAGCCCACCTGGATGGGCGTCCGGCGCACCTGGAACGCGTTGGTGCCGATCACCGCGCCCGCGATGTTCTCCTCGACGTATGCGTTCATCCCCTGGATGATGGCCACCACGGCGACGAGGAACGCCACCGACACGATGATGCCGAGCAGCGTGAAGAACGACCGGAGCTTGTTGGCGCCGATCTGGTCGAGGGCGGTGGAGACCACGTCCGTCGCGTGCATGCAAGAATCGTAACGGCGGGAACGACGGGGAGC
>JAYEKC010000149.1:0-4156 GCA_034716715.1 Gemmatimonadota bacterium
ATCGCCCAGGACCGTCCGGGTCGCCGAGCTCAAGGCCGAGCTGAGCGCCTACCTCCGCGCCGCCCGGGCCGGCCAGTCGGTTGTCGTGTGTGACCGCGACACGCCCGTCGCGAAACTGGTCCCATACACCGCAGAGCCCGAAGCGCTGCCCGTGCGGCGGGCCATCCGTCCGTTGCACGGTGGCCCGCTCCCGCGGCCGCTGGGACGCCGCGTCGACAGCCTCGCCGCCCTGCTCGAGGAACGTCAGTCGGCGCGATGATCGCCTACCTCGACGCGTCCGTCGTTCTTCGCCTCGTGCTCGGCGAGCCCGACAAGCTCACCGAGTGGAGGCGCGTGGAGTCGGCCGTCGCGAGCGCCCTCACCGAGGTGGAGTGCCTGCGCACACTCGACCGGCTCGGCCGCGCGGGTGCGCTGCGCGAGCAGGAAGTCGCCGCCCGGCGTGGCGAGGTCTACCGCCTGCTCGAGGGTGTGGAAATCGTGGACGTCGCCCGCCCAATCCTGCGGCGCGCATCGGAGCCCTTTCCGGTGCCGATCGGAACGCTCGACGCGATTCACCTCGCGACGGCACTGGCCTGGCGCGACGCAACCGAAACGGCGCTGGTCATCGCGACGCACGACAGGGCGCTGGCCACTGCGGCGCGGTCGGTCGGCCTGCAGGCGATCGGAGATTGACGCCACCGTACGCCCCCCCGCGACGGAAACACCACCGCACGGCCGCGAGATCATCGAAGGCCGCGCTGGCAGCTGGCAACAGACAGCCGATGGCTGCCAGTCGGGCAACGACGCCGGCGCGATCGCTGGCATCGCTCGGCCGGGCTGCCTATGTTGCAGCTATGCGATCACTCGCCGGCGTAACCGTTGCCGCGGCGATCGGCTTCGGCCTCCTCGCCCACCCCGCGTGCGCCCAGGACAAGAAGGGCCGCGGCGACCAGACCAAGATCACGGCGATCGACATCGCCGAGGCCGGCACCGCCGTCGTCACGGCGTACGACGCCGTGCGCCTGCTCCGCCCGCGCTGGCTCGCGCCGCCGATGGGCAAGCAGATGTCGTCGAACGTGTTCGGCCCGGGCGGCGGCAACACGGAAGTGCGCGTGTACATCGACGACGTCCGCCAGCCCGATCTCGAGGTCTCGCTCGAGCGCGTGAAGGCGAACGAGATCAAGGAGATGAAGTACCTGGACCAGAACCGCGGCGTGCAGGAATACGGCCAGGGCCACGAGGCGGGCGTGATCGTCGTCACGACGATCCGGAAGGGGAAGTAGCGCCCTACTGCGCCCGGAGCGCCTCGCTCGGCGCGATGCGCGCCGCCCGCGCCGCCGGAATCCAGCACGCCGCCACGCCGATCGCCGCCATCACCGCCGACACGAGCACGAGCGTCACCGGGTCGTTCGGCTGCACGCCGTAGAGCAGCCCGGAGATGAACCGCGCGAGCCCGAACGCGCCCACCACGCCGATGGCGAGGCCGAGGGCCACGAGCGTCGCGCCCTCACGCAGGATCATCGCCAGCACCTGTCCCGGGTGCGCGCCGAGGCTCATGCGCACGCCGATCTCGTTGGTGCGCGCGCTCACCGAGAACGCGAGCACGGCCGCGATGCCGATGGCCGCGATGATGAGCGCGAGCACGCCGAAGCTCCCCACGAGCATCGCGTTGATGCGGCGCGGGCCGACGCTCTCGTCGCGGATCGCGTCGAGCGGCAGCACCTTCTCCACGGGCTGGTCGGGCGCCACCGAGTGGATCACCGCGCGCGCGGCCTGCGCGAGGCCGCCGGGCGCGACCTCGGTGCGCATCACGACGGCGCCGGACGGGAACAGCGCCTGCGACACGGGCATGAACACGGCGCGCGTGGGCGCCGCGTCGAGGCCGCCGTCCTTGGTGTCCACCGCGACACCGACCACGGTGCGCCACTCCTCCTTCATCCCGATCACCTTGAGGATCTCGCCGGTCCACGTGAGCCGCCGGCCGATGGGATTGTCACCGGGCCAGAGCAGCTTCGCGAGGGCCTGGTTCACCACGACGACGAGCGGCGCCTTGGCGTCGTCGGACTCGGCGAAGTCGCGGCCCGAGACGATCCGGATGCCCGATGCCTTGAAGTAGCCCGCGTCGGCCGTGCGATACTCGGCCGCCGGCACCGGCTCGCCCGGCACCGGCGCGCGGCCCTCGGCCTTCACGTCGAGCACGAAGCCGGCCTTGCGCAGCGGCACCACCGAGCCGAGCCCCACGATGTCGACGCCGGGAATGGCCTTCAGCTCCGTCGCCATCCGCCGGTAGTCGCCCGTCCGCGCGCCGTTGGCCGCCGAGGTGAAGTCGAACGGCACTTCCATCGTGAGGACGTTGTCGGTCCGGAGGCCGGGGTCCACCGCGGCGAGCCGCTGCATGGACTTCACGAGCAGCCCGGCGCCGGTGAGGAGGATGACCGACACGGCCACCTGCGTGACCACGAGCGCCTGTTGCACGCGCCGGCGCCGCCCCCCGCCGACGGACTTCGTGGCGCCGGTCGAGAGGCCGGCACCGAGCTGGTGCTCGGCGCCCACGCGCGGCGCAAACGAGAGCAGCACGGCCACGACGAGCGCGATGGCGACGGTGAACGCGAGCACGACGCCGTCCACCTGGACCTCGCTGGCGCGGTTGCTGATGCGCGCGGTGAACGTCGAGATCGTGCCGACGCCGGCGTAGGCGATGCCAAGGCCGACCAGCGCGCCCGCGCCCGCGAGCACGAGGTGTTCGATGAGCAGCAGGCGGCGGAGCCGGCCGGTGCCCGCGCCGAGGGCGGCGCGCACCAGCATCTCGTGCTCGCGGCGCACGCCGCGCATGAGCGTGAGGTTGGCCACGTTGGCGCACGCGATCACCAGCACGAACGCCGCCACGCCCATCAGCAGCCACAGCGTGAGCTTCGCGTCCTTGCCGAGGACTTCCTGGAACGGCGTCATCGTCACGGCGTAGCCGGACGCCGCGTCGTAGGTGTTGGGGTGGTCGTTGTGCACGCGCTGGGTGATGGCGGCCACCTCGGCGCGCGCCTGATCCACGGTGACACCGGGCGCGAGGCGCGCGATCATCTCCGTCATCCGGTGCGTGCGCTCCTGCTGCATCAGCGCGCTCACGTGGTGGGCGCTGATGGACATGTTCATGATGGCGTCGATCTTCTCGGGGAAGAACGGCGCCGGCTGGAGCACGCCCACCACCTGGGCGCTGCGCCCGCCGATGTGCAGGTTCCGGCCCACCACCGAGCTGTCGGCGCCGAAGTGGCGCACCCAGTAGTCGTGGGTGAGCATGATCACCGGCGCGGCGCCGCCGCCGTCGTCCTTCGGCGTGAAGCCGTGGCCGAAGACGGGCGCGAGGCCCATCACATTGAAGTAGTTCGCCGTGACGAGGCCCACCGAGATCTGCGAGGCGGCATTGGCCTCGACGAGGTTCAGCGTGAGCGGCGAATACTCGGCGATGTCGGCGAGGGTCCTGGACTGCTGGCGATAGTCGTTGATCTCGGGAACCGAGAACGCGATGTTATCGCTCCCCTTCGCCAACGCCGAATGGCGCAGGTACATGAGGCGGTCGCCGTCCTTGTGCGGGAGCGGGCGGAGCAGCACGCCGCGCACGGCGCTGAAGATGGCCGTGTTGGCGCCGATGCCGAGCCCCAGCGTGAGGACGACGGCGATGGTGTAGCCGGGCGAGCGCGCCAGGCTGCGGAGGGCGTAGCGGAAGTCGAGCGGCATCTGGGAGGACGGTTGGGAGATCCCGTGCTTCCCTATGGTAACCAACCCCCGCCCACGGTTCCACACCGCTGCGGAGCTACTCCGGCCCGACCGCCATGCCAAGCGCCCGCGCGTTGTCGCGCACCCGGTCGTCGAGCGACAGCACGGTGACGGTGCCGACGGCCCCGTCGAACGCCAGCGCCGTGGCGAGGTGCACGGCGTCGAGCGTGCGCACGGGCTCGAGCGGAAAGCCGGCGCGGGCCCGGGCGGACACCGCGTCGCCGATATCCATCACGTGCCACGAGACCGCCGCATCGTTGAGCGCCCGGAGTGCCGTGCGCTCGCCGGCGGCAGAAATGCGCTCCGCGTGCCGCGCCCGCGCCAGGCCACGGGCACATTCGATGGCTGTGAGCGCGGACGTAACCACGTAGTCGGCGCCGCCAAGCGCCTGGATGACATCGGAGTGCCG
>JAYEKC010000150.1:0-4133 GCA_034716715.1 Gemmatimonadota bacterium
CGCCGGCCCGTGGTCGCCGGCGCCGTGTCGGATTGCGCGGCGCGCGTCCGCTTTTCGCGCTCCCAGCGCGTGCGGGCCCGGGCGACCTGGTCGTCCGTGAGTGGCGTGACGTGGCTCCGCACCACGACATCGAGCGTGCGCAGCATCGCGACCACTTCCTCGCTCGAAATGCCGAATTCGGTTGCCAGATCCGTTACGCGAAGCTTCGTCGTCACCCCATGCCTCCTTTCGGCCGGCCACCGCCCGCCGAGCCCAACGCCTCGGCGATGCCGCGCGCCAGCGCGCCATCAACCACGGCGACTGCCGCCGTGGCGTCCCGCCCCACCGTCTCGCCCAGCCATGCGGCCGATACGCCCGTCGCCACCCTGACGCCACGTGCGGCGAGCAGCCGCCCCACCTTCATCCTGCTGTGCGCCGACGCGTCGTCGGCGACGACCGCCAGCGCCACACTGCCCTTCCGTACCGCGGCCCGCACCTGCTCCACGCCCACTATCACCGTCCGGGCGCGAACGCCCAGGCCCAGCAGCCGCCGCGCCTTCTCCAGGGCCGCGTCGTCCACGGGGCCGTCAGGCGCCCTGGTCGGCGGGCGGGTCTCCTTCGCCTTCCGCACTCGCCCCGTCCGACGCATCCGCGCCGTCCTCGGTGAGTTCGTCGATCAACTTCATGATGCGCTCCGCTTCCTCCGGCGCAATCCCCGGCAGCCGCAGGAAGTCCTCCTTCTCAAGATCGATGATGTCGTTCAGCGTGCGATAGCCGCCGGCTTCGAGCACGGCGACCGTGGCGGGCGGCAGTCCCTCGATGGCCGTGAGCTTCACGTCGGCCGCCTCGTCGCTTTCCTCGGGCAACGGCTGGAAGAGCGGGATGTCGCCGCCACGCTCGAGCCACTCGCGGCTCGAGTAGAGGTCGATCTTCCACTCCGTCAATTCCGACGCGAGCCGCACGTTCTGCCCGTTGCGGCCAATGGCGAGCGACAGCTGGTCCTCGTCCACGATGGCCTGGATCGTCTTGGTGGCCGGGTCGCTGAAGACGCGGGCCACCTTGGCGGGCGCCAGCGCGAGCCGGGCGAACCGCTCGGGATCCGCCGACCACGGCACGATGTCGATGCGCTCGCCGCCGAGCTCCTGGACGACGGCCTGCACGCGCGCGCCCTTCATGCCGACGCACGCGCCCACCGGGTCGATGGCCTCGTCGCGGGAGAAGACGGCGATCTTCGTGCGGCTGCCGACTTCGCGGGCCGCGGCCCGGATCTCGACGATGCCCTGCTGGAGCTCGGGCACCTCAAGCTTGAACAGCGCCTTGACGAACAGCGCGTCGGCGCGCGACAGCACGAGGCGGGGCCCCTTGGGGGTTTCCTCGATCTTCTTGAGCACCGCGCGGACCGGCTCGCCCTGCTTGTAGCTCTCCCGGTGATTCTGCTCGCGGTACGGGATGATGGCCTCGGCCTCGCGGAACTTGTTCAGCATCACGACGATCTTGCCGCGCTCGATCTGCTGGATTTCGCCCGACAGGAGGTCGCCGACGCGTCCCGAGAACTCGTCGCGGATCTTCGTGCGCTCGCCCTCGCGGACGCGCTGGATGATGCGCTGCTTCGCGGCCTGCACCGCCGACCGGCCGAACTCGGCGAAGTCGACGGGGATTTCCATCACGTCGCCGACCTCGTACTCCTCATCCTCGTAGCGCGCTTCCTCGACGGAGATCTGCGCCGCCGGGTCCTCGACGGCCTCGACGACGTTCTTCAGCAGGACGATGCGGATCTCGCCCTCGTCCTCGTCCACCTCCACCTCGGCCTGCACGGTGGGTCCGTGCTTCTTGGCCAGCGCCGCAAGAATGCCGTCGCGCAGGAGCTCGGTGAGCTCCGAGCGCTCGATCTGCTTCATGCTCGCCAGGTCGCGAATCGCGGTCAGGATTTCCGCTGAGCCAGCCATCAGGAGGATCCCTCAGTTGTTCCAATGAACGGCGAGGCGGGCCTGCTCGATCTCCGCCAGCGCCAACTCGTATTCCGTCGCCTTGGCGTCCCGCACCGTCACGCGCGCGTCCACCCCGTCGCCCGCCACCGCCACGATCTCAACCTCCACATGCCCGCCAACCGCCGCGAATCGCGCGCTCTTCACCGTCGCCCGGCGTCCGACGAACCGGCGCCAGTCCCGCGCCGCCCGGAGCGGACGCTCCAGCCCGGGCGATGAGACCTCCAGCACGTACCTCCCCGCAACGACGTCCGGCGACGCGTCCAATCGCTCGCTCAACGCGCGCGACACCACCTCGCAGTCACCGACCTTCACCTTGCCCCCGTCGAGGACGTCGATTCGCACGTCGAGGACGGGCCGGCCCCTCGATCCCCCAAGGCGGAGATCGACGAGCTCGTAGCCGAGCCGCGCAACTTCTTGTTCGACAATCGTTTGCAGTTCCGGATTCACCTTGTTTCTGCCGCCCCGACAGGGACAAAAAAATGTGGGGAACCTTCCCCCACATCCTTCGGCCCAACACGCCGGGCCGAACTCCTAATGGTACCGGTGCAACCGGGCACAGTCAAGGCGAAGGCGCCGCCTTGTTGGCAGAGGAGATGACGGCCACCTGGCGCCCCGGATCGCCGGCGCGGTGCGAAAAGAACCGGTCGTTGTCGCACCGCGTGCAGGAAAGCGTCGCGGACAGCCGCCCCACGCCGGACTCGCGCGCCTGCTCGCCGAGCAGCGCACGGAGGTCCACGTGGCGGTGGCGGATGGTGTCCCACCCGGTGAGCTGGCGATAGACCTCGGGCCCCACTTCGTAGCAGCGGCCGCAGATGGCCGGCCCGAGGTGCACGTGCAGGTCGGCGGCGCGGCGGCCGGCAGCCGTGATGCGCTCGATGAGAGCCGGCAGGATCCGGGCCGCGGTACCGCGCCACCCCGCGTGCGCGATCGCCACCGTGCCGTCGGGATGGGCGACGAAAACGGGAACGCAATCGGCTACGGTGACCGCGGCGGCTCCCGGCGTCCGCACGAGCTGCGCATCGAATCCCTGCATGCGGTGCACGGCTTGCCAGGGAGCCGTGTGCTCGGCGATGGCCGTCCCGTGCACCTGGACGGCACTGACGAGCCCCGGAACCGCCGGTTCGAGCGAGCGGTGGAGGGCCACCCACGATGCGGCGCGGACGATCCCGACCTCGCCCGGCGGCAAGGCAAAATCGCCGGCCTGTCGCGTGGTGGTGAACGCCACGATGCCGAGGGCGCGGAACTCGTCCACCACCTCGCGGGCGGTGGGGTCGAACGCGCCGACGTCGCTCACCCGCGCCCGTCCTCGACGCGGCGGATGTTCGCGCCGAGCGCATTGAGACGCTCGTGGATGCGCTCGTAACCGCGCTCGATCTGGCCGACGTTGTTGATCGTGCTCGTCCCGCGGGCGCAGAGGGCGGCGATGAGCATCGCCATGCCGGCCCGGATGTCGGGCGACTCCACGACGGCCCCTCGCAGCGCCGATGGCCCGGCGACGATCGCGCGATGGGGGTCGCACAGGACAATGCGCGCGCCCATCGCGATGAGCTTGTCCACGAAGAACATGCGCGACTCGAACATCTTCTCGTGCATGAGGATCACGCCGCGGCACTGGGTCGCGGTCACGATGGCGATCGACATCACGTCGGCCGGGAACGCCGGCCAGGGCTGGTCCTCGAGCTTGGGCACGTGCCCGCCGATGTCGCTCTGAACCTCGAGGGACTGCCCGGCGGGGACGACGAGGTCGGCGCCCTGCACGTCGGTGCGGACGCCGAGTCGCTCGAAGCCCATCCGGATGGACCTGAGGTGCTCGACCCCGGCGTCGGCGATCCGTAGCGCGGACCGGGTCACGGCGGCGAGCCCGATGAACGAGCCGACCTCGATGTGGTCGGGCCCGACGGCGTGCGTCGCCGAACCAAGCGCGGCGCCACCATGGATGGTGAGGGCGTTCGACCCGATCCCCTCGATGCGCGCCCCCATCGCGACGAGGAACCGGCACAGGTCCTGGACGTGCGGCTCGCACGCGGCGTTGTGGAGCGTGGTGGTGCCCCGGGCCGCGACGGCGGCCATCACCGCGTTCTCGGTGCCCGTGACGCTCGGCTCGTCGAGGAAGACGTCGGCGCCCTTCAGGCCCCGCGTCGTGAAGCGGATGCTGTCGCCGAACTC
>JAYEKC010000151.1:0-4121 GCA_034716715.1 Gemmatimonadota bacterium
GTCGGCGTGCGCGGCGGCGCCCAGGACCACGTGGCGATCTGCTGCGCGCGCGCGGGGATGGTGGGGCAGTTCTCGTACATCCCCGCGCGCGAGGAGGGATGGGCGCCGTGGCCCGCTGGCCGCGTGCTCGCCATCGGCGTGAGCGGTGTGCGCGCGTCGAAGACCGGCAACGCGCAGCGCGCCTACAACCGCGCGTCGGACGCGGTGCGGTGGCTCGTGCGGGAGTGGAACGGGATGACCTACCGGAACGACCCGACGCTCGCCGCCGCGCTCGCGAGCGGCGACGACGCGGCGGAGCGGCTGGCCCGCATCGCGGCCGGGGCGGCCGGCGCGCCCGTGTCGGCGGACTACCTGTCGCGCCGCCTCTCCCAATTCAATGAAGAGTGCGCGGTGATCGTGCCCGGCGTGGCCGACGCCCTGCGCGCCGGCGACCTCGCCCGGGTCGGCACCCTCGTGGACCGCTCGCAGGAGCGCGCCGAGCACGCGCTCGAGAACCAGATCCCGGAAACCATCCACCTCGCGCGCTCGGCGCGGGACCTCGGCGCCGACGCGGCCTCGGCGTTTGGGGCCGGATTCGGCGGCGCCGTGTGGGCGATGGTTCCGGCGGATGGCGCGGAGGAGTTCCTCGACCACTGGCGCGCGTCGTACGCATCGGCATTCCCCTCCCGTGCGGGGAAGGCGAAGTTTCTCCACACGATGCCCGGCGCCGCCGCCCGCGAGGAGCCCGGCCACGCCGCGCGCGAGGCGCGCGCGCCATGACCGAGCGTCTATCGCGCAACGTCAAGGCGCTCGGCGTGGTGAGCCTCCTCGCCGATGTTGCGAGCGAGATGATCTACCCGCTGCTCCCGCTCTTCCTCACGGGCGTGCTCGGCGCGACGGGCACGTTCGTCGGCGTGATCGAGGGCGCGGCTGAGACGACGAGCTCGATGCTCAAGCTGGCGAGCGGGTGGTGGGCCGACCGGGTGCGGCGTCGCAAGCCGCTGGTCGTGGCCGGATACGCCCTTTCGGCCGTGGCGCGACCCCTCGTGGCGCTCGCCACCGCGCCGTGGCACGTGCTCGCCGTGCGCATGTCGGACCGGACGGGGAAGGGCATCCGGACGTCGCCGCGCGATGCGCTGCTGGCCGACTCGAGCAGCCCGTCGCAGCGGGGTCGTGCGTACGGATTCCACCGCGCGCTCGACAACCTGGGCGCCGTGCTCGGGCCGCTGCTCGCGTGGTTCCTCTACGAACTGCTGCACGTGGAGATGCGGAGCGTGTTCGTGTGGAGCGCGCTGCCTGGCGTGGTGTCGGTGCTCGGGCTCGTCTGGGTGGTGCGGGAAGGGGAGCGGGGGAGCGGCGGAACGCCCGGCGCATCGGTTGGCGCCGAGCAGGAATCCCGGTTGCGGGGCGAGACGGCAGCGCCGCTGCCAGCCGCGTTCTGGCGCTACCTCGCGGTGGTGTTCGTGTTCACGCTGGGCGCGTCCACCGACGCGTTCCTCCTGCTGCGCGCTCAGCAGCTCGGCGTGTCCGTCGCGATGGTGCCCATTCTCTACGCGGCGCACAACCTCGTGAAGGCCGCGTCGTCCACGCCGGGCGGCGCACTCTCCGACCGCTACGGCCGCCGTCCGGTGATCATTGCCGGGTGGGCGCTGTACGCGACCGTCTACGTTGCACTCGGCGCGGCCACCGCCGCGTGGCAGGCGTGGCTGGTGTTCCTTGTGTACGGACTCTACTTCGGCCTCACGGAGGGAACGGAGAAGGCGATGGTGGCCGACCTCGTGCCCGCGGCGCGCCGCGGAACTGCCTTCGGGTGGTTCAACTTTGCGGTGGGCGTCGCGGCCCTGCCGGCATCAGTGGTGTTCGGCGTGGTGTGGGACCGGTTCGGGCCGCCGGCCGCGTTCTCGATGGGGGCGACCCTGGCCGCCGTGGCGGCATCTGGCCTCTGGCTGCTGGTTCCGCGCCGCGCGTAGCGGCCGCCGGGGCCAGGCGGCCCACCACCGCCCAACCACCCGGCCCGTTCGGTGGTCCGATTTCGGACAACGGCGATAATTGAGAAACCACTAAGATTGCCCTCCACCCCAGAACGTCTGCCGTTCCCGCGTGTCAATCAGCGTGGGGGCAGCCGGTTCAGCAGCCGGACCAGCCCGAAAGGCCCAACAGTCCGCTCTGGGAGGAGCACATGATTCGCCTGATGAGACACCCCGCCGCGCGCTACGCGCGTCTCGCCGCCGCGGCCGCAGGGACGGTGTTTGCCGCCGCCTGCAAGGACAACACCACCAACCCCGTCGGCCCCGTGGCATCGCTCTCGGTGGTCCAGGGCATGCAGTCGGCCCAGGTGGGCACCGCTGGAGCCAGTCCGGTCGTGCTGGTCGCCAAGGACCAGTCCGGCCACCCAGTGACCAACGTCACGATCACGCTGGCGACGACCGACGGTTCGGTTGGCAGCGCCGCCACGATCGCGACGGATCAGGCTGGTGAAGCGGTGATCAGCTGGACGCTTGGCACGGTGGCCAAGCTCGACACGCTGACCGCGTCGGTCGCGGACGCCGCGGGCGTTACGCCGGTGATGGTGGTGGACACCGCCACCGCCGGGCCGGCGGCGCAGATCAAGATCGTGAGCGGCGGCAACCAGAGCGGAAGCGAAGGCACGTCGCTCGCGGCGCCACTCGTGATCCAGGTGCTGGACAGCTACGGGAACCCGGTGCCCAACGTGACCGTCACGTTCAGTGACGATCAGGGCGGCTCGTTCGGTGCCACAACGTTGACCACGGACGCGACGGGCACCGTGACCGACACGATGACGCTCCCCGCCAACGTTGGCGTGGACGACGTGACCATCACCGTGAGCGGCGCCAACGGGCCGATGACGGCCACCACCGAGGAAACGGCGACGACCTGAGCGAAGCGGAATTACCGCCGGAAGGAGGAAGGCCCGCCGGCCGTGCGGCGGGCCTTCCGTGCGTCGCGAGGGACGGCCAATCCGTCAGCAGCAGCGCTGGCCGGGACGCGAGTACTTGGCCGCGAGCCGGTCCTCGGCGAACTCCTGCTCCGAGAGCACCGGTTGGTCCGGGTGACATTCCTGCATGTGCGCCGTGTACGTGGCGTAGTCGGGCACGCCGATGATCCGCCGCACGAGCGCCGACACCCGCGCGTACAGCGAACGCGGCGCGGCGACGGCGTGTGGGGTCCCGCTGGCGGTCTGGATCATCGGCGTGCCCTCCGTCCTTGAACCTGCACTGGAACAGGGTTTGTGTCCACCCGCAGAATCGGCCTGCACGGACCGGCGCGCAGGAAGGGGCGCGCTCACCGAGCATGTGAGGTCGAAGGATCAAGCTATAATGAATGCACGCTCGGCACCTGGTGGCCCTCCAGGACCGCAACATGGAGACGACGAACCGCATGCCTGACGCAGCGCGTTCAATGCTGTTTGGCGCCGCATCTCCGCGGCCCGGATTCGTCGCCCTCGCCGCCGGCGCCGTCGCAATGGGGGGTTCCTACCTGGCCGCGGATCTTGCTTTCCACATGGTGGTCACCTGGGGAACATCCAGGGCGGTGTTCCTGTGGCCACCAACAGGGCTGGTCGTGGGGGCGCTCGTGCTTCTCGAGCGCAGGTGGTGGGCCCCGGTCGTTGCCGGGGCATTCCTGGGCAACGTCCTGGCAGCCCCCCCGACGTTTACGGTGCTTCTGGCAGTTGCCAGCAGCGGCGCAAACAGCCTGGAGCAGGTGCTGTGTGCCATGGCCTTCCTGCGCCTAGCGAGCTCGCCCCCGAGATGCGTCACCCTGCAGGACGTAGGTGCGCTCGTGGCCGTGGCGACGGGCGTGGTCGGCCTGACGGCCTTCGCCGGGGCGGCCGTCGTCGCGCTGAACCTTGGCGCCCCGCCGCGCGCGGGCTGGGCGCAGTGGTGGGTGGCCGACGGCCTGAGCGTGCTGGTCATCGTTCCGCTCGTGCTCACGCTCGCCGGAGCGATTGAGCAGCGGCGGATGCACAAGGCGCGCGCCCTCGAGGCGCTTGCAGTGTCCGCCGCCATTGCGCTGGCAGGCTACTCCCTGGTGCGTAAGGACCTGAGCTCCGAGAGCCTCGGCATCGGACCGCACGCTTATACGGTGTACCCGCTCCTGGTCTGGGCAGCCGTTCGCACAGG
>JAYEKC010000152.1:0-4106 GCA_034716715.1 Gemmatimonadota bacterium
CCAGAACACCACCGTCGCATCGCCGAGGCGAATGCGGCGCTCGGGCCGCTCCAGCAGTGCGTTCAACGCATTGGTGTATTTGAACGCGATTGTCTGGCTGACGGGGGCGTTGCTCCCCTGATCGTGGCCGTATGACTCATACGCCGGCTCGTTGAACGACACAAGCGGCGCACCCGAGGACTGCGACCCGGGCACGCCCTTGATCTTTGGCTCATGCAGGCGGGCCACCTGGCCGACCGTTCCGGTGACAAGGCACTGGGCGACTTTGCCTGCGTCGCCGGTGGCGAGGTGCCGCCCCCAGTACGCGGCCACGGCTGGTTGCTCGTGTACGTAGACCTGCTCGCCGGCGATCCGGAAGACGCCAAAGTGCGACGCAATATCGTCGATCTCCGACTCCCGTTCGTGCCATTCACCGGCGACCCAGCGCTCAAGAAACCGGCATACCGCAGAGAAGGCCGCGTCGGCAACCTCTGCCTCAGCCGTAACATGGCGGTCACGAAAGGCAGCGCACGCCTGCCGCGTGCGGGCAAGTTTCCTGGCATCGGCGCTGGCTCCGGCGACGCCAAGGATGTATGCCGCATTGTCCCAGAGAAAGCCTGGGTTGATGCCTTGACCTGGGGGCTTTGCGGCGCCAGGCACGAGGCGCCGTACCGGTTCCGGACGTCCGGCGCCGGCATCGAGAAGCGACTGGAACTGGTTGAGCGAGCCGTCGGGATTCAACACGACGCAGAAGCTGAGCTTCTGCTTCGAATAGCCCCACCGCGGCAGGTCAGCGCTCGTTGCGGGGTCTGCCGCTAGGCGATCGTAGTATTCCGCGAGGCGCCGCAGGATCACGACACCGCCTCCGCCCGCGGCAGTTGCGGTACATGTATCACGCCATCGCTCATCATCGCGTGAAAAAACCTCGGTGTACGCCCAGTGCCGTGATCCATGTCGTGGAGCATCAGGCCGAGGTCCCGCTCGCCGGTAAGCGACGCATCGGGGACTGGCGCATCTCCTTCCACGAGGGCAAAGTCCGCCGCGAACTCGCGGCAGCCCAGGAACGGCCGGGTGAAGCATTGCCCGGCGCGCGCACGTCGGTTGAACGAGTCGAGATGCTTCGCCTCGTTCGGCTCGCCGCCGACAATCTGGAAATGCGCCTCGATCACGTATGCGACATCGCGGAGTATCTGGGCCGCTCGTTGCTGCCGCACATTCCTGTCATCAACGTAAAGCCCGAGAAACCCGCTGCCGGAATCCATCACGGCCTGAGCCGCGCGATGGCTGATGCGCGTTCCCACCTCGTTACGACGCAACGACGTGAACCGGATCGGGTTCAACACACGCAACCGGTCAATCGCCCAGCGAATCTCCGGCTTCCAGTAGATCGCCTCGAGGATGCCGCGCGCGGCCGACGGCGTGATCACGTCGTAGCTGACGCGCTCGACCTTGAACTCCGGCCGCGTGAAACAGGCGAAGTCACCCCAGCAGTGAAGCCGCACTCCGTAGGCCATCGACGATCCTCTCAGTGAATCAGGAGATCGGGACTCATCCCCTGCCGTGCCGTGATCAGGCCGGTGTGCCGATCGTACGCGGACTCGTTGGCGAGCACGAACAGCCCGGAGTCGTGTTCCACGATAACGCCGGCCTCTGACAGTTCGCTGGCTTCATTCTTGTATACGTTGACGACGAAGGGCTGCAGCGCCCGGTACGTGGCGCCGGTCACGACGTCACCACGCAGCAGTTCGCGCACAAGACGACGGCCGGACTCGCCGTACGGCACAACAACTGTGCACTGCCCATTCTCGATGATCTGGTACTGGTCCGCCGCTCGGCGAAACCGATACTCGAGCCCGTCATGCCGGGTGAAATCGGCGCGCAGGAGCGGTAAAACTCCGCGCTGATCCCAGCGGTGTGACTGCGACCAGTAGAGTTGGCGGAAGTACGCGCCTATGGCGTCAGGGTGCAGTGGATCAGGATACCGTCCGGCCAGCTCGCGCGCGGTGTCCGCGGCGCGCCTGAGCATGCCCGGCGGAGGTTGCTCAATCGTGTCGAAGAGGTAGACGTGACCCGTATCGAACCGCCCCTCGCGATTGCAGCGGCCAGCCGCCTGCGCCACGCTGTCGAAGCCCGTCGGCGCCCGGAACACGACGGGGAAGTCCACGTCAACACCTGCCTCGATCAGCTGCGTGCTGACCACGTGACACGGGCGTTTCTCCTCCATCCGCTGGCGAATCTCGCGCAGGACGGTTCGTCGGTGCGCTGCACACATGTACGTGCTGAGATGAAATACGCCGTGGTTGCCCGCCGGCGTTTCGCCGACGCGGAGCTCACACAGCCGTCGGAAGAGTGCGGATGCGTGCCTGCGGGTATTTACGATGCAAAGCGCCGACGGCGCGGCAGCAAGCTGCGCTGCCAGCCCATCGTCCTGGACGGAGCCGAGTCGCGTAACCGTGACGCGCCGCAGCGCGTCAAAATGTCGTACCGGATCGGCGACGATCGGCCGGACGCCTGTGAGCCCAATCGCGAATCCGTCGCGGCGCTCCAGCGCTGGCTGGGTCGCCGTACACAGCACGACCGTGCACGCAAATCGCTGGACGAGCGCGCGCAGCGCTGCGAGGGTTGGCGCCAGCAGGTCGACAGGTAGGGTTTGCGCCTCGTCCAGGATGATGACGCTTCGCGCCAGTCGATGAATCTTGCGACACGGCGTGGTTGCGGATGCGAACAGGCTCTCGAAAAGCTGGACGTTCGTGGTGACGATCAGCGGCGCGTCCCAGTTCTCCGTCGCGAGCCGGTTCGCGCGGGAGCCCGCGTCCGGGTCGCGATTGCTGTGGTGCTCTACCAGGGCTGCGTCCGCAAGCGCACCAAGCGCATCGCGGTACGCCTCGGCGGTCTGCTCGACGATCGTCGTAAACGGGATCGCAATGACGACGCGCCGAAGGCCATGCGCGCAGGCGTGTCGCAGGGCGAAGGAGAGCGACGCGTAGGTCTTCCCGCCACCCGTCGGTACGGTGAGCGAAAAGAAGCCGGGTGCCTGGCTCGCGGCCTCGCGGCAGGCGTCGAGCACCTCGGCGCGAACGCGATTGACTGCAGTCGACGCTGCCGCCTGCACCTTGCGGTCCAGATGCCCGTCGAGCGCAAGCTGGATCTCGCCGAGGCCGGGCCGCGCGACCGCCCGCGCCGCCGCAGCGTCCCGATCGCAGAATGCCTCGGTCCCAAGCCGATCCGCATCCACGAGGCACGAGAACAGCATCCGGGTGAACAACGACACTTCAAACGCTGCATCCGCCGGCGCCGGGTTAAACGGAAGCCGGGGCTTCCCGGGCATGGTCGCGCTGGATGGCAGGTCGACAGGCGGTACGCGTGGCGGGCCGAGCGCCAGCCGGGCCTGCAGCGTGCTCGCATGCGATGATTCATCCCCGCTCGCGAAATCGGGGAGGCCCGCGTGATGGCCGGCAATCACGAACGCCAGCAGCTGACCGACCGGTCCGGGAAATGCCCGCGCAGCGTGCTGGGCCCCGAACGTCGAGTGGTCGACGCGCCTGCCGCCCCGCTGATCGCGCTCACCAGCTTCGGTGTCGCCAGTCCGACGGATGTATTCCTGAAAGGCGTCCGAGTATTTCCCGAGATCGTGCCAGCCGCCGGCCAACTCCCCCCACTCGCGAGCGCCGAACGCGTCCGCGAAGTTACCCGCGAGGGTGGCCACTGTCGCCAGGTGCGTCGGCAAGGTCTCCCACTCGTCCTGTGGGCGCCCGGCGAGCGAATGCGCATATGCAACTTCCGGGACTGGCGTAGGCGCCTCCTCCAATCGCGATGGCGAGCGGCTCGTCGTTCGAATCAATGTTGATGATTCCCGCCACGCTGGCAACTGACCGGATTCCGACCACCTGCGTCACGCCCGGTCAGCGCGCCAACGCTCCCTCCTGGAGCTGCGTTCGGAGCTCTGCCGCGCGCACGGCCGGCTGGCCGCAGGCGTAGCCGCGGCACACGTACGCCGTGGCAGCCACTGCGCCACCGCGTCCCTCGAACAGCGGCAGCCCGGCCACCGCCGCGCCGCTCCCCGCAGCGAGCACGAGCGACGGCACGTACGCGCGCGCAACTTCCGCCAGCAGGACGCGCGCGTCGTC
>JAYEKC010000153.1:0-4098 GCA_034716715.1 Gemmatimonadota bacterium
TGGCCTTGTCGGTGCCGTGGCCCTCGCCCGTGCGCGCGAACGAGCCGTGGAGTTCGACGCGCGCGCGGTCGGGCGTGCCGCCGACGAGGTTCCGCGCGAGGAGCCCGAGCCGGCAGGCGCCGGCCGTGTGGCTGGAGCTCGGGCCGACCATGACGGGGCCGATGATGTCAAGCAGGGAGACGGCGAGCACGAGGTGACGGGTGACGGGTTGCGGATGACGGGAGGACTGACGCCTACAGCACCTTCCGGAGATACTCGCCGGTACGGCTCGCGGAAACCTCTGCGACCTGCTCCGGGGTGCCGGCGGCGACGATCGTGCCGCCGCGCGCGCCGCCGTCGGGGCCGAGGTCCACGACCCAGTCCGCCGTGCGGATGACATCGAGGTTGTGCTCGATCACCAGCACGGTGTTGCCGCGGTCCACGAGCCGGTGGAGCACGTCGAGCAGCATTCGGACGTCCTCGAAGTGCAGGCCCGTCGTGGGTTCGTCGAGGATGTACAGCGTGCGGCCCGTGTCGCGCTTGGAGAGTTCCGTCGCGAGCTTCACCCGCTGCGCCTCGCCGCCCGAGAGGGTGGTGGCACTCTGGCCCAGGTGCACGTAGCCGAGGCCCACCTCGTTGAGCACGCGGAGCTTGTCGGCGATGCGCGGCTGGTTGGCGAACGTCTCGAGGGCGTCCTCGACGGTGAGCTCCAGTACGTCGCTGATGGAGAGGCCGCGGAAGCGCACCTCGAGGGTCTCGCGGTTGTAGCGTTTGCCCCGGCACGCGTCGCACGTCACGTACACGTCCGGGAGGAAGTGCATTTCGATCTTGACGAGACCGTCGCCCTGGCACGACTCGCAGCGGCCGCCCTTCACGTTGAACGAGAACCGGCCGGGGCCGTAGCCGCGGAGCTTGGCCTCGGGCAGCTCGGCGAACAGGTCGCGGATGGGCGCGAAGAGGCCCGTGTACGTGGCGGGGTTCGACCGCGGGGTGCGGCCGATGGGGCTCTGGTCGATGTCGATCACCTTGTCGAGGTGCTCGATGCCGGTCACACGGTCGTGCGCGCCGGGCACCACGCGGGCCCGGAAGAAATGCCGCGCCAGCGCGCGGTGCAGGATGTCCTGCACGAGCGTGGACTTGCCCGAACCGCTCACGCCGGTGACGGCGACGAAGAGGCCGAGCGGCACCTCGAGCGTGACGCCCTGCAGGTTGTGCTCGCGGGCATTCTCGACGCGCAGCGAGCGCCGCGGCTCGGGCGGGCGGCGGCCGCCGTCGCGCGGGGCCACGCGGCGCCGGCCCGAGAGGTAGGCGCCGGTGATGGACGCCGGCGCGGCGACGATGTCGTCCACGGTGCCGGCGGCGATCACCTCTCCGCCGTGCTTGCCGGCTCCCGGCCCGAGGTCCACCACGTGGTCGGCGGCGCGGATGGTCTCCTCGTCGTGCTCCACCACCAGCACGGTGTTGCCGAGGTCGCGCAGGCGCCGGAGGGTGCCGAGGAGCCGCGCGTTGTCGCGCTGGTGGAGGCCGATGCTCGGCTCGTCGAGGATGTAGAGCACGCCCACGAGCCGCGACCCGATCTGGGTCGCCAGCCGGATCCGCTGGGCCTCGCCGCCCGAGAGCGACTCGGCGCTGCGATTGAGCGTGAGGTAGTCGAGCCCGACGTCCACGAGGAAGCGCAGGCGCTCGGCGACTTCCTTGAGGATCGGCCCGGCAATCTCGGGGTCGAGGCCCGGCCGGCCCCTGGCGCGCAGCGGAACCGACTCGACGAACCGGAGCGCCTCGCCGACGGACAATTCGCCGAGGTCACCGATGTTCATGTCGCCGATGGTGACGGCGAGCGACTCGGGCTTGAGCCGCAGTCCCGCGCACGCGGGACATTCCGCGACCACCATGTACTCCTCGAGGTCGGCGCGCACGGAGTCGCTGGCCGTCTCGGCGTAGCGTCGCTCGACGTACGCGAGGATGCCTTCCCAGCGGCCCGCCGGCTCGGCCTCGCCGCGGCGCGGGGCAATGCCGCGCAGGAGCGTGTCCTGCACCCGCGCGGGGAGTCTGCCCCACGGCGTGTTGAGCTCGAAGCGCAGTTGCCGGGCGAGCGCGGGGAGGATCACCTTGCGCAGGTACCCGTCGGGCTCGCCCCACGGCAGGATGACGCCCTCGAGGATGGAGATGCCGGGATCGCCGAGCACCAGTTCGGCGCTGGCCAGCCGCTTGGTGCCGAGGCCGCTGCACGTGGGGCACGCGCCAAACGGGGAATTGAACGAGAAGTGCCGCGGTTCGAGGTCGGGAAGCGAGATGCCGCAGGCGGGGCAGCCGAAGCGCTCACTGAAGAGCGTGGACTCGCGCTTCTCGCCGGCCACGCGCACCACCTCGACGAGGCCGTCGGCGAGGCGGAGGGCCGTCTCGATGGAGTCCGTGATGCGGCTGCGGTCGGACTCGCGCACTACGAGCCGGTCGACGATGACGGAAACGTCGTGGTTGACGCGGCGGTTGAGCTTCGGCGGCGATTCGAGTTCCACCACCTCGCCGTCCACGACCGCGCGGACGAACCCCTGCTTGCGCGCCGCCTCGAAGAGCTCGCGGAACTCGCCCTTGCGCCCGCGCACCAGCGGGGCGAGCACCTCGATCTTCGAGCCCTCCTTCCAGGCCAGGACCACATCGGCAATCTGGCCCGGAGACTGGCGTTCCACCGGCCGGCCGCAGTTGGGGCAGTGTGGCGTGCCGGCGCGGGCATACAGGAGCCGCAGGTAATCGTGGATCTCGGTCACCGTCCCGACGGTGGATCGCGGGTTGTGCCCGGCGGTCTTCTGCTCAATGGAGATGGCCGGCGACAGGCCGTCGATGGAGTCGACGTCGGGCTTCTCCATCAGGCCGAGGAACTGGCGAGCGTAGGCCGACAGCGACTCGACGTACCGGCGCTGGCCCTCGGCGAAGATGGTGTCGAACGCCAGGGACGACTTGCCCGACCCCGACAGCCCCGTGATGACGGTGAGCCGGTTCCGGGGAATCGTGACGCTGACGTCCTTCAGGTTGTGGGCGCGAGCGCCACGCACGATGAGCGCTTCTTCGGCCATAGCCTGCGAAAGCTGGGGCACGGCGAGGCCGGATACAAGCGCGGCACCGTGCGCCGGACGTATACATTTCAGCTCCCATGTGGCGAGTGCAGTTCGACCCGAATGCGTGCGGTCGAGGGGGGTGGCGTCGTGCCTCCGCGTGAGCGGACGCCCCTGTCGGGCGCGGCCATTCCCGACCCCAACCAGCTGACGCTCGGGGGGCTCGACGCCGCCCAGGCGCCGGCCCCGCCGCGCGAACCGGCCGCCGCCGCGCCCGGCAACGACGATAGCGCCGGAGGCGTGGCCGTTCGCGAGCCGCCGGTGTGCGGCGAATGGTCGTTCGACCCTGACGAATCGCCCGACGCCCGGGCGGCGTACGCGACAAGCCCACCGTTAGCCCGTCCCATCGTCCCGCCGCCGCCGGTTCGAGTGGGGGCCAGGCCGGGCCCCGGTGAGGCGCCGACGGCGCCGGTAACGCCGCCCGTGCCGCCGCCCGCCGTGCGCCCGGCCGCGCGCGCACTGACCCCGCCCACCCCGCTGCCCGCGCTCGACGAGCTGAAGAGCATTCACGACGCGCATCCCGCAGACGAACAGACCGCCCTCGCGCTGTCGTCGGCCCTCGCCAAGCGCGGGAACATCGAGGGGGCGCTCGGCGTGCTCGAGCGGGCGATCGAGTCCGGCGCCGACGTGGTCACGCTTCGGTGCGCACGCGCGGCGATCCTGAGCGGGCGCCTGCGGTACGAGGACGCGGAGCGCGAGCTCCGGTGGGCGCAGAAGTCCAAGCCGGACGACCAGCAGGTGCTGCTCCAGCAGGGCATCCTGGCATGCCGGCGAGCCAAGTGGCGCGAGGCGGTGGACCCGCTGGCCCGCGTGGTGAAGCTCGACCCGCTGTCGGGGCAGGCGCATTTCTACCTTGGCGAAGCGCAAAGCAAGCTCGACCGCCTGGGCGAAGCGCTCGAGTCGTACCATCGCGCCGCGGAACTCGATCCGGACAACTGGCGGGCCTTCAAGGGCGTCGGCATCGTGCTCGACCGGATGGGACGGTCGGCGGAAGCCGCGGAGTACTACC
>JAYEKC010000154.1:0-4089 GCA_034716715.1 Gemmatimonadota bacterium
GCGGCGGTCTGCCTGGCGCAGGTGGCGTGCTACACCCTGCAGGCCGTCCCGACCGGTACCGCGCCCACGCTGGGCACGAACATCGCGATGGACATCACCGACGCCGGCCGCGCCGCCCTGGGCGGCTCGATGGGCCCGGAGATTCTGCAGATCGAGGGAAGGCTGACCCGCAGCGACGACGATTCGTACCAGGTTGCCGTTGCCGCCATTCACCTGCTGCGCGGTGGTGAGCAGACGTGGGCAGGCGAGAAGGTGAGCGTCAGGAAGGAATACGTATCGCGGTTGTACGAGAAACAGCTGTCCAAGGGTCGGACCGTGGCGGCCAGCGCAGTGGGGATAGGCGTCATCGCCTACTTCGCGACGAAGGCCATCGTCGGTGCCGGCCTTGGAGCAGATCCTGAAGGGAGACCGCCGACCGACACCGGGCATTCGCTCCGGCGCCTGGTCCGCCCATAGGCTTCGAAACACTACGACTATCCCCACGGAGTTCTGATGCGACGCTTCCACTACTTCACGGCCCTCGTCCTCGCTGCAGGCGCCGCCAGCGCCTGCCGGCCCGATGAAGTGATCAAGACCGAGGACATCCCCACCGCGGGCGTGCGGTTCATCAACGCCGTGCCCGACTCGGCCGGCGCCTTCGGCCTCGACTTCCGGTGGGTGGACATGGTCGAGAACAACGTCCAGTACCGGATCACGTTCCGAAACGCACCCTCCACGTCGGGCGGCGTCACCGCGCAGACCCAGACCGTCTTCCGCCCGGCGCGCGCCGGCGCGCGGCACTTCCGGATCTTCCTCGACGACACGCTGCAGAACATCGCCACGACCGTCCTCAAGGATTCGACGGTGACCCTCGAGGCCGGCAAGAACTACACGGCCATCCTTTGGGGCGAGGGGCGGCTCGGGACGATGAAGCTGTCGTTCTTCGAGGACACGCCGGCCGACCCCGCCAGCAACGTGGCGCTGCGCGTGATCAACGCGACGAACGCCGCCATCGACGGCCGCTACTACGCGCAGGGCGGCACCGCCCCGGCCGCGGCCACCTGGGCCAGCGTGCCGGCGTACGGCGTGTCGAGCTTCGTGACGGCGACGCCGGGCAACTACATGTTCAACATCCGCGCCGCCGGCTCGGCGACGAACATGTTCAACGACCTGCTCGCCCTCCAGGGCCAGGCGAAGACGGTGGACATCGCCGGCACGCCGGGCACCACACAGGCCGGGTCTGCCGTGACGCTGGTGGTGTTCCCGCGGTCCACCGCTGGCGCGCGCACTCCGCAGGCCACCGCGTTCCAGGTGCCGGCTGGCGCATTCATGTGGGACCGCCGCCCGCCATACTAGGCGATCCAGGGGCATGCACAGTCGTGGGAAAGGGCCGCCGGAGTCCGGCGGCCCTTTTTCCCCCCCCGCCATCATCTCCCCAACGGTAGACCTGCTCCTCGTGGGCGGGCTCTCGCTCATCGCATTCATCCCGCTGCTGCTCAGCGGGCGCAGCGATCTGCTCATTGCGAGCGTGGGAGTCCAGGCCGGCATCACCGCCATCGTGAACATGCCGCACTTCATGGCGTCGTACCGGATCGTCTACCGCAGCCGCGAGATGATCCTCCGCCACAAGTGGGCATCGCTGTACGTGCCGGGCATCCTCCTCGTGATGACGCTGGCCGCCATCTGGGAAGCGCAGTATTCCACGGTGCTGGTCACGCTCCTCGTGACCGTGTCGGGCGCCTACCTCGCCTGGCACTACACCGGGCAGGTGTGGGGGATGATGGCCTCGCACGCCGTGCTCGCCGGCACGTCGTACGACAAGACGGAGCGGTTCCTGATCCGTGGCAGCCTGCGCGTCCTACTCGCCTGGCACGTCACCTGGTTCTTCTACACCCACCTGCGGAACCCCGACGTCATCCGTCCCGCCTACGTGCTCGTGAGCGTCGGCGGCCTGCTGGCGTTCGTGGCGGGCGCTGCGGGCCTCGCCCGGATGACCCGGCGAACTGGGCGGTTCCCGCCGCTCCGGGCCGTCGTGGCGTGGCTCGCGATCTTCGTCTGGTACGCAGCGATCGCGCGAGATCCCAGCGCCATCTTCTGGGTGCAGATCGCCCACGCCCTCCAGTACCTGGCGTTCCCGGTCCGCGTGGAGATCAACCGCACGAAGGCGGAGCCCGGTGCCACGGCGCGCCGGCTGGCAATCCACATGGCCGGTTACGCCGCGGCCCTGCTCGTCATTTCCTACCTGGCGAGCGAGGTGCTCCCCGCGCGTGCGATGGACGCCGTGGCCCTGTACTTCGGCGACGAGCCGGGCCGGGTCACGCCCGTGCTCGTCCTCATCTTCATCAACATCCACCACTACTTCACCGACGGCGTCGTCTGGAAGATCAGCAACCCCGAGGTGCGCCGCGAGCTGTTCGCCCACGTGCCACAGGTTGCCGCCGCGCCGAAACGCGCGGCCGGGGCCTGAGCGGTCCCGTGGGTCGGGTGCGCTCCGGGCGCCCGCCGCGCGGCCCCGCCGCGCGGGCCCGCCGGAGGGTCGCCGGATCCCTGTTCAACGTCCCAGCCCGGTCGTAGCGTATCTCCTGTCGGGTGCACCCCTCGGCGCGCCTCCCCACCGCCAGCGCAGGATACCCCCAATGAAGGCACGCGTACTCCCCCTCGTCGCCCTTGCCCTCCTTCCGGCAGTCGCCAGCGCCCAACGCGGTGGCGGGGGCCGGGACCGCGGCACCAAGGCTGACTTCGACGGCATGATCAGCAGCTCGCCGGTGGGGCTCCGCCTCTCCAATGGCGACGTGGAGGACATGAATCCGGTCAAGCTCCTGGCCGACAAGCGGAAGGACCTCAAGCTCACCGACGACCAGCTGAAGCAGATTCGTGCCATGAACGACGCCCTCAAGGAGTCGAACAAGCCCCAGTTCAAGGTGCTCGACTCGCTCCGGACGGCGATGCGCCCGCGCGCCGGCGCCGACGAGGACGTGGAGCGTGTGCGCACGCAGCTGGCCCGGCAGGACGTCGTGGACGTCGTGAAGGCGATCCGCGACGGCTACGACGCAAAGCTCAAGGAGGCGGTGGCGCTGCTCGACGACACGCAGAAGGCCAAGGCCGACGAGCTGGTCGCCAGGCAGGCCAGGGACTCCGAGGAAATGCTGGCCAAGGCGCTCGGCGGCGGCCGCGGCGGCATGGGCGGCGGGCGCCGTGGGCGCCCGCCGGCAGCCTGACCGTCATTGCTTCATGACGTTGAACGAGGGCCCGGCGCATCGCGCCGGGCCCTCGTTCGCTACGGAAAGGTCCGTCGGGTCCACACGGCGACCGACCCGCAGGTGGACCGGAGCACCTGGAACTCCGGCGGAACGGTCGAACCGCGCTTGTAGACCTCCACGGCCTTGATGTCGCCGGGGTTGAGCGTCCAGAGGCGCTCCTGGTCGTAGGCGCGTTCGCCATCAATGAACACGTTGGCGAGGCACTCGCGCACGGCGCTTTCCTTGAGCACCAGGTTGTAATTGCGCCCGTAGGGACGCACGGCCATGCCTGCGATGCCCTCGAACGCCGTGCGCGCCGTGCCCTGCCCGACAAAATCCGAGGAATCCAGGAACACGCCGAACGACGACTTCTTGCGCTCGGCGAGGCCCTCCGCCATCCGGCGGATGAACGCCGTGCCGGTCACGCGCGCCGCGGCGAGGGTCGTGAGCGGCTCCACGTTCACCACGACGTCGGACGTACGATCCACGGCCACGTCTACCACGCGCGAGACGGCGTCCGTCCCGATCGCCAGCACCTGGAACTGGCGCGTGCCGCCGGGCACGTTGACCAGCCGGAACTTCCCGGCGGCGTCGGTGCGCACTTCCGGCACCTCGTCCATCACTACCCGCGCGTCGCCGACCGGCTGCCCGGCGCCGCGAAGCACGATGCCGGCGATGGTTCCCACCCGGTTGGAGTCCTGCGCGAGGAGGGGGCCGACCGTGAGGTCGCGCCAGCGCACGCGGTCCGGTTTTGGGGCGAGGTCGATGACCCCGCTCGACGACGTGTCGGTGGAAGCACGAACGCGGAACCCCGTTCCGGCGGGCACGCCACAGAACCCAAAGGCGCCGCTGGCGTCCGTCATCACGGACA
>JAYEKC010000155.1:0-4073 GCA_034716715.1 Gemmatimonadota bacterium
ACCCCACGGCACCGGGCGGATCGGCGTCGGCCCAGCTCGCTGGCGGCTGGACGGGGACTACCTCGCAGGGACGGCCCATTTCCATCCTCGTGAACTCGAGCGGGATCCCGTTGCTGATGGTGAGCACGAGCGTGACCGGCACGACGTGCACGTCGTCGATCACCACGTTCATCACGCGCGAGCCACCCGATGTGCCGCTTGCCGTCTCCAGCGGGGCCTTCTCGACGAGCAGCAGCGGGTCGGCGGGCACGCTCTCAATGTCCGGGACGTTGACGACGGCCGGGACGGCCACGGGCACGATCAACGTGGTGAACACGCAGTGCAACGGCACGCTGAACGCGACGTGGACGGCATCGAAGGCCGGCGGCCCCGAGGTGGCGCTGTCGGGCACCTGGAACGGCACGTTTGCGTCGTCGCTCGTGTCGCGGACGAGCGGTACGCTCGTGCTGTCGCAGAACGGGGCCAACGTGACGGGCACCTACACGCTGCCGAACGGCGCCCGGGGCAACCTCACCGGCACGGTGAGTGGGCGAACGATGACCTTCACGCTGAGCCAGACCACGGTGGGCTGCACGGGCACGTTTGCGGGTCACGGCGTGCTGATGCCGTCGCCGGAGCTGCTGGTGTACTTCTACACGGGCTCGGACTGCCTCGGTTCACATACGCAGGGCAACGGGTCGGCCAGCCGGTAGCGACCGCGCCGGCAGCTACGGACGCAGCAGCGTTCCGTTGTCGATGCGCGCCTTGCCCTGGTAGGGCCGGGTGACCTTGCCGAACGGGCTGTCCACCGTGACGTCGCCCTTCACCGTGTATTCCACGGCGCCCGTCCGGAGCATCACGTCGGCCGCGTTCAGGAGTTCCTTGAACGTGAACGTCACGGGGAGCGTGACGTCGTTGTGCGCCTTGTTGTCGAGCGTCACGCGCTTGGTGACCGCGCCGCTCGCCACGAGCGACGTGTCGGCGATGAGCGTGTAGGTGAGGCGCGTGGCGTCGATGCGGTATTCGTTGGGATTGTAGACGTCGAGCACGAGGTCGAGCGACCCGCCCTCGAGGCCGAGGGCGCGGATCCGGACGTCCTGGAGCAGGACGGTCGGCGTACGGAATGCCTGGCGGGCGAGCGATGCGCAGCCCGCCGTGGCCAGCACGACGGCCGCGGCCACCGCAGTGACCGCGACCGCGCCGGCGCGGCGGTGTCGAGGGGCTCGGGGGGCGATGGCCATCATGGACATGATACCCGATTTCCCCCAGATGATGTTCCCGGGTGTCACACGCCAGCCGCTAGCTGCCAGACGCGCGATCCTTCAGCGCCTTCCACCACTCAATCCGTTTCGCGATTTCCTTCTCGAACCCGAACGGCCCCGGCCGGTAGAACGGTTCCCGCCCCCGCACCTCGTCCGGCAGATATTCCTGCGGAACGTACGCCTCGGGCACGCTGTGCGCGTACTCGTAGCCCTTCCCGTACCCGAGCTCCTTCATCAGCTTCGTCGGCGCATTCCGGATGTGGAGCGGCACCGGCGCCGCCGGCGTTTCGCGCGCAGCCGTACTCGCAGCGCCCCACGCCTCGTACACCTTGTTGCTCTTCGGCGCCGTCGCCAGGTATACGCACGCCTCGGCGATCGCGAGCTCGCCTTCGGGCGAGCCGAGGAAGTGGTAGGCGTCGCGCGCGGCGATGGTGATGCGGAGCGCCTCAGGGTCGGCGAGCCCGATATCCTCCGCGGCAAACCGGACCATCCGCCGCACCACGTACAGGGGGTCCTCCCCGCCCTGCAACATCCGGGCGAGCCAGTAGAGCGCGCCGTCGGCGTCGCTGCCGCGGAGCGCCTTGTGGTACGCGCTGATGAGGTTGTAGTGCTCCTCGCCGCTCTTGTCGTAGCGGGCGAAGCGGAGCTGCGCGGCTTCCTTCACGACGGCCGTCGTGATCGAGGGCGCCAGCCCCGCCGCGGCCTCGAGGATCGTGAGCGCGCGGCGGGCGTCGCCGTCGGCCTCGATCGCCATCGCGGCGATGGCCGCGTCGTCGGCCGTGATTCCCGCCGCGCCAAGCCCACGGTCGGCGTCGCCAAGCGCCCGCCGGATGAGCTCCTCGACGTCGGCCTGCGCCAGTGGCTCCAGCACGAACACACGCATCCGCGACAACAGCGCGCCGTTCACCTCGAAGCTCGGGTTCTCCGTCGTCGCGCCGACGAGCGTGATGGTGCCGGCCTCCACGTGCGGGAGCAGCGCGTCCTGCTGCGCGCGGTTGAACCGATGAATCTCGTCGATGAACACGAGCGTGCGGCGGCCAAGGTCGAGGCGCTGCCGGGCCTCGGCCACCACCTCGCGGATGCGCTGCACACCGTCGGTCACGGCCGAAAACGGGACGAACTCGCCCTTCACGTGGTGAGCGATGACGCGGGCGATGGTGGTCTTGCCGCTCCCCGGCGGCCCCCAGAACAGGATGGACCCGGGTTCCCCGGCGTCGATGGCGGCGCGCAACGCCTTGCCCGGCGCGAGGAGATGGCGCTGGCCCACCACCTCGTCGAGGGAGCGCGGCCGCATCCGCGCGGCCAGCGGCGCGGCACCGGCGAGCGGCGCGAACACCGACGGCTGCGGCGGTGACGACTTCGATCTCGATCGGGCCATGGACTCTAAAGGTACCGGGCTCGCAGCTGTGAGCTAACAGCTGTCGGCTTCAAGCTCTTGATCTCACAGCTTCGAGCTGACGGCTCCGACATTGCCCACCCAGTGGGCCAGCTCACGCCGGAACCGCGGCGCCGCGAATCCCTCCGCGTTGGCGCGGCACGCCGCCGGATCGAACGAATCCTCCGCACGCTCGAACCGGTCGAGGGCCTCGCGGAGCGATTCCACCGTCTGCTCGCCGAAGAACAACCCGGTGGGCCGCGCGCCGCCGGCCGTGGCAGCCGACGCGGCCAGCGGCACGACGGTTTCGAGCGCGCCGCCCTTCCCGTAGGCGATCACCGGCGTGCCGCACGCCTGCGCCTCCACGGGCACGATGCCGAAGTCTTCTTCCGCGGCGAACACGAACGCCCGTGCCCCGCGCAGGTGCTCGCGCAGCACGTCGCGTCCGGCGTGGCCGATGAAGGTGACGTTGTGCGCGCCGGTCGCCGCGGCACGCACCTTGTCGCGGTCGGGCCCGTCGCCGATCACGACGAGGCGGCGCGCGGCGTCGCCGCCAAACGCGCGCACGATGAGGTCTACCCGCTTATAGGGAACGAACCGCGACGCCGTGACGTACGGGCCGCCCGCCCCGCTCCCGCTGCGCATCTCCCCAGGTCCCGTCGTGCCCCTGCCCCCTCCCGTTCCCCCGCTCCCCCGTTCCCCGTAGTACCCGACGTCAACCGGCGGATAGATCACCACGCTCTCGCGCCCGTAGCAACGCTTCACCCGTTCCTGGATGTGGCGGGAGATGCTGGCGAACGCATCAACCCGGGCCGCCGTGCGAAAGTCCCACTCCTGCATCCGGTCGAGCAGCAGCCGTGCCACCGCACCCTTCGGCCCGCGGTCGAGCCCCGACTCCTCGAGATACTGGGCGCGCAGGTCCCACGCGTAGCGCATGGGCGAAAGGCACAGGCAGAGCAGTTTCTGGTCGTCGCGCACCGGCGCGGACTTGGCCACGGCGTGCGAAATGGCCAGCACCACGTCGGCGCCGGAGAGGTCGAGCGAGCCGAGCGCGCGCGGCATGAGCGGCAGCCACGACCGGTAGGAGCGCTCGATGCCCGGCACGCGCTGCAGCCACGACGTCCGCGCGGGTGGAATGCCGAGCCGTTCGTGCTCGGCCGAGCTCATGATGTCGATCAGGGCGTGAACCGTGGCACCCGGAAACGTCTTCAGTGTTTCCGAGAGCACCGACTCGCCGCCACCTGCGTCGGTGAGCCAGTCCACGACGATGGCGAGGGACACGGTCAACTGCGGGGAAACGGGGGAGCGGGGGAGCGGGGAGGGTGCACGGCGGGAAGGTCGGGCGAGTGGGTGATGCGACGGCGGAACGTGGCGGGCGAGCCGGAGACGCCCGCGCATGCCCACGGCCCCCGCCCTTGCCTCGCCCCCCGCGGTCCCGGGCCCCGGCCCCCACCCGC
>JAYEKC010000156.1:0-4067 GCA_034716715.1 Gemmatimonadota bacterium
CGCCGCGAGGCGCCCCGGCCCCAGTCTTTCCCTGCCTGCCAACCACCGCCGCGCCCCGGCTGTCAAAAGCACGTGGCACCTGCGGCCCGGCCCGGCGCCCGGTGTCGCCCTACCGCCAAACGCCACCCACCAGCACTTTCGACGGATGATGAAACGCACCGCCACCGCCGCAATCGCAGCGGTCGCCCTCGCCGCCGGGGTCGCGCGCGCCCAGGACGCCGGGCCCATCGCGCTCCTCCTCCCCAAGGGCGCCCGCGCCGCCTCGCTCGGCAACGCCTGGGTCGCCGGCCGCGACGAGTACGTCATCTTCCACAACCCCGCCCTGATCAACGCGACGTCCGGGTTCGGCCTGACGGTGCTGCAGTTCGCCGTGGACGCCCGCGCCGTGTCGGCCGCGTCGGCCGAGACGGTGGGGTCCGTGACACTCGGCTGGGGCGTGCAGTTCGTGGATTTCTCCACCCCGCGCGCCAACGCAACGTATCCGTTCTCGCCTGCCGACCTCACGCTCCGCGGCGACGCCGACCTCTTCAGCCTCGTCGCCGTCGCCGCGGGCCAATCCACGTATCGGAACTTCCGCATCGGCGTGGCCGCCAAGTACGCGGAGGACGCCGCGCCGGCGGAGTCGCCATCGAACGGCCTCCTCGTGACCCCCACGCGCGGATCGGCGTTCCTGGCGGATGTCGGCGTGTCACATGCGCTGTGGACGGGCACCGCCGGGCTCGCCGTGCAGAACATCGGCCACCCCTACCGGCTGGGCGCCGCGCGCTACGCCGTGCCGACGCAGGCGGCGCTTGGCTGGACCGTGCAGAAACAGTGGGGACCGCTCGACATCGGCTACGCCACCCAGCTGCTCGCCCGCCGGGAGGGGTGGCTGGGCGCCGCCGGGGGCGTGGAGGTGGGCTGGAGCTGGATCGAGGGCTACAACATCGCGGGGCGCGTTGGCGCGCGCCGCACCGAGACGCCGGGCGAGCGCCCCGTGGGGCTCGGCGCGAGCTTCACGGCGGATCGGCTGACGGTGGACTACGGCGTGAACCTGTTCGAGGGGAACACCGCCGCGCATTACATCACGGTGAGGTGGCGATGACAATCCCGCGCATCGCGACGCCGTCAGGCGTGCGCCCCCTGCGGATCGCCGCCGGAGCGATCGGTGCCGCCGCGCTGCTCGGCGCCTGCTCACAGGCCCTCAAGTTCTCGAAGGACGATTCCGGTACCGTACTCGCCTACCAGACGATCACGGCGCCGAATCCGGCCGAGCCCGGGCCGTACGCCGTGAAGCGGCTGTACTACGGGTCGGGCACCGACAAGCAGCGCCCCGAATACCGGGACTCGGTGACGTACAAGACGAAGAGCGTGGACGTGTCGCCCTTCGCCTCGGTGCGCCCCGACCAGGCCGGCGACCGCAAGGACTTCTTCGGCTTCGACCTGAAGAGCGCCCCCATCAACGGGCGCGTGTGGTATCCCGATGGGCCGGGCCCGTTTCCGCTCGTGCTCGTCGTGCACGGCAACCACAGCTACGAGGACTTCTCCGATCCGGGGTACGGCTACCTTGGCGAGCTGATGGCGTCGCGGGGATTCGTCTTCGCGTCGGTGGACGAGAACTTCATCAACAGCGGCATCTCCGCCGAGAACGACGGCCGCGCCTGGCTGATGCTCAAGCACCTCGAGGCGTGGAAGCGGTTCACCGACTCCAGCGCCGGGCCGCTGTCGCACAAGGTGGACATGCAGCAGATCGTCATCATGGGCCACTCGCGCGGCGGCGAGGCGGTTGCCCACGCGGCAACGTTCAACCACCTCAAGTACTACCCCGACGACTTCAAGCAGAAGTTCAACTTCAACTTCGCGATCAAGGGCGTGGTGGCCATCGCGCCGGTGGACGGCCAGTACCAGCCCACGTCGCGCCTCGAGCCGCTCGAAAACGTCAACTACCTCCTCATCCACGGCTCGCACGACGGCGACGTCTCGACGTTCGCCGGCATCCGGCAGTATGAACGCCTGCGGTTCACCGACGGCCAGCCGCACTTCAAGGCCATCCTCTATATGTACCGGGCCAACCACGGGCAGTGGAACACGGTCTGGAACAACAAGGACAACGGCCCGCGCAGCGGCCGGTTCCTCGACCTGCGCACGCTCGTCCCGCCGGAAGACCAGCGTCAGTTCGCCAAGGTGGTGATCGCGGCGTTTCTTGAAGCCACCCTGCACGGGAAGACGGAGTACCTGCCACTCTTCCGCGACCACCGCACGGCCGGCCACTGGTTCCCGAAGTCCATGTACTCGACCCGCTTCCAGGAATCGGGGTATCGTCCGCTGGCCGAGTTCGACGACGACGTGGACCTCACCACGGGAGAGCCCGGCGTGACCATCGCCGGCGACAGCCTTTCCACGTGGAAGGAGAACGTCATCCCGTTCCGCGGCCGCGGCACCGACAACCAGCGCAACAACGCGGTCTGGCTCGGCTGGAACAACCGGATCACCGGGCCCGACACGATGAAGACCGGGCGTCCGGCGAGCTTCACCATCACGCTCTCGGATTCACTCGTGCGCGCGCTCGGCATCACCACGCGCGGGGCGGTCTACTACTCCGCCGCGCTCACGAAGGACCGCCCCGGCCCGCGCGCGCTCCCGCGGGACACGACGCATCGCGACACGTCGAAGGCCGCCGTGGAGGCGCGCCGCAAGGCGGCCGCCGACTCGGCGAAGCGCGCACCGAAACCGCCGAAATACAACGCCGACGCCGACACGCTGCCCATCGACTATACCATCGAACTCGTGGATGCCGAAGGACACGTGGCGCGCATGCCGGCGAGCCGCTACGGACCCGTCCGGCGGCCGCTCGAGGCGCACATCTACCGCCGCGCGGGCCGCGACCAGGAGCGGTTCGCCAACCTGTTCGAGTACGTGCCGCAGACGTTCGTGCTGCCGCTCGCCGATTTCGCCGGCGCGGGCGGCGGGTTCGACCCGGCGAAGCTCCGCTCCATCCGCTTCGTGTTCGACCGCACCGTGCTGGGCGGCATGCTCGTGGACGACGTGGGCATCAATCCGGCGATGGATCCGGCCTACCTCGCCGCGCGGGTCCGGAGCCCGTAGCGCAGGGCCCGGCGGCTGTGGGCGAATCCCCTACACAGAACCACGCTTCTGCCGACAGGTCAGCCGGTTAGCCGCGGGTATCGTGAGGACAGGCCAACAGGAGCTGGTCATGACCTCGACCTCGTCGCACATCCGCCGAACCCCGGCGTTCCGATCCCCGCTGCGCAGTGCGCTCGCCGTTGCCGCCCTCGCCGCGGCCGCGTGTGCGCCGGCAATTACCACCGGTGTGAGCACGGCGAACGACATCAAGCCCAACGCCTACCGCACCTACACCTGGGTCACGTCGGACGCGTTCCCCACCGGGGACCCGCGCCTCGACAACAACCCGTTCTTCGTGGAGACCCTCAAGCGGACGGTGGGTGACGAACTGAAGCGCGTGGGCCTCACGGAGGCCGGCGAGAACGCCGACCTCACCGTCCATTTCCACGCGACCGTGCAGAAGGGATTCGACGTCTACTCGGTGGACCAGCGGGCCGGCTATCAGCAGCCCGGCTACGAGATGACGCAGCAGGTGCGCGAGTACGAGGAGGGCACGGTGCTCGTTGACCTCGCCGACCGCGCGGCGAAGCGGCTCATCTGGCGCGGCTGGATGCAGACGGACATCTCGGGTGCCATCGGCAATGACACGCTGCTGGCCGAGCGGATGCGCAACGGCATGCGCAAGCTGTTCGAGAAGTTCCCCACGCAGTGCGTCTGCACGACGCCCTGAGCCCGGTCTGCCCCCTGGCCCGCACAATGGGGCCACAGACCACGCCGACCAGGCTGACCGGATACCGTCCTGCCCCCTTCGCTGCCCACGTGGGCCGAACGGTCTCGGCCTTGTGTGGATGATTGACCAGGAACTGCAGGATGACTCAAGACGGTGCCTCTGCGCCGGAGTCATCCCGTCGTTCTTGATTGATGAGAACAACATCAGCCGAGACCGCCGTCGCCCACGTGGGCCGCAAGTCCCTGTCCGGGTGACTTCAAACGGTCACAGCCCT
>JAYEKC010000157.1:0-16437 GCA_034716715.1 Gemmatimonadota bacterium
CGCCCGGCGGTCCGGTGCCTGCGCCAGCCCCTCGGCGCGGAGCCGCGGCAGCAGCGCGTCGAAGTCCGACGCCGGAGGCCCGGACGTCACGCGGGCTTCCGCCGCCAGGCGCGCCAGCCGGCGTTGCGCCGCCAGTTCGGCCGTGCAGGCGTCGCACGTCGTGACGTGCGCCGCCTCGATCGGCGTCGGCGTGTCGTCGGCCAGCGCCGCCAGTCGTTCAGGAGAGAGATGCGACATCGTCGGGTTCCTTCGCCGGTGCGTTCGGGACGTCCACCAGGTGCGCGAGCAGCCGGCGAAGCTTCGCGCGCGCCTTGAAGAGCTGTGACTTCGATCCGCCCGAGGTGATCCCCAGCTCCTGCGCGATCTCCTCGTGCGTGTACCCCTCCACGTCGTGCAGCACGAACACCGCCCGCGCGCCGGGAGAGAGCTTCTGCACCGCCTCGTCGATGGTCTGCGCGAGCAGGGCCCGGTCGCCCTCGTGCTCCACCGTCGAGGTGTGCTCGTCGATTTCCACCTCCGCCTTCGACAGCCGGCGCAGCGACCGAAGCGCGTTCAGCGTTCGGTTCACCGCGATGCGGTGCGTCCACGTCGAGAACTGCGACTCCCCGCGGTAGGTCGGCAGCGCCCGGAAAATCTGGATCCAGACTTCCTGCGCCACGTCGGCCGCCAGGTCCGGGTCGCCCACCAACCGTCGCACGACCGCGTCGATGCGCGGCGCGTGCTGCGTCCAGATGGAACGCAGCGCGGCCTCGTCGCCGTTGATCGCGCGACGGATCGTGATCTGGTCGGTGGGAGGCATCGGATCCATATGTTCTGTCACACGGGAACCTACCGGGGGTTGCCCGTCCGGGGTTGCTGCAGCGAACGGCCGTTCGTCTTGACTCGTAAGGACTTGCGGGGTACTTGTAGCAGTCCGGGCCGCCTCCCGTTCCCCCACCGGGCCCCCCGGGTCCTGGAACGCCACCCCGTCCCTTCCGCCTCGCTCCTTCCCGTGCTTCGCCTCCTGCTCCTCGCCGCCCTTGCCGCGTCGCTTCACGGCGACGCGCTCGTGGTGCGCCCGCCGGAACAGGTGGGGATGTCGGCCGAGCGGCTGGAGACCATCGATCGCGTCGTCGAGAAGGGAATCACGTCGGGCGGCTTTCCCGGCGCCGCCGTGATCGTCGGCCGGCGTGGCGCCATCGTGTACGACCGCGCCTTCGGCAACCTCGCCTGGACCGGGACGGCGGCCGAGCCGGTCCGCACCGCCTCCTCCATCTACGACCTCGCGTCGCTCACCAAGGTCGTGGGGACGACGACGGCGCTGATGATCCTCTACGACGAGGGGAAGATCCGCCTCGACGACAAGGTGCAGAAGTACGTGCCCGATTTCGTGGGGTGGAAGAAGGACCAGGTGACCATCCGGATGCTCCTCGCCCACCGCGGCGGACTTGCGCCGGGCCGCGTGCTGTGGAAGAAGGCCAAGTCGCCGGCGCAGGCGCGCGAGATGGTGGTCACCACGAAGCTCGCCACCACGCCCGGCCGGATGATGATGTACTCCGACCTCGGCGCCGACATCCTCGGCTGGGTGGCCGAGGCCGCGTCGGGCGAGCCCCTCGACCGGTTCCTGCGCGAGCGCGTCTTCACGCCGCTCGGCATGCGCAACACGATGTTCCGCCCCGCCGACTCGCTGAAGTACCGCATCGCCCCCACCGAGATGCACCCGCCACGCGGCCATCCCATCCGCGGCGAGGTGCACGACGAGAACGCGTACGTGCTCGGCGGCGTCGCCGGGCACGCCGGGCTGTTCTCCACGGCGGCGGACCTCGCGGTGTTCGCGCAGATGATGCTCAACCGCGGCGAGTACGCGGGCGTGCGCATCGTGGCCGACTCGACGGTGCGCCTCTTCACCAATGAAGTGGCGTCCGCACGCGCCCTCGGCTGGGAAGTGGGCGCGGGCGAGCATGGCGCCGGCGATTACTTCGACGAGCACGCGTTCGGGCACACGGGGTTCACCGGAACGTCGCTGTGGATCGACCCCGACCGCGACCTCTTCGTCGTGCTCCTCACGAACCGGGTGTACGAGGCCCGCGTGCGCCGGCCGTCCATCGTGATCTCCGACGTGCGGCAGGACGTCGCCGACATCGTGGCGATGTCGGTGCTCGACGACCAGTTCGCCGTGCCGGCGATGCCGGCGTCGTTCCGGGCCGACCGCGCAGAGGATTGGAACCGCCCGTTCCGCGCCCGCGCCCGCAAGGCTATCCCGCGAAAGGCCACCGCGACACCGGCTGCAAACAGCGCCGCCTCGGCCAGCGCGCAGGCCGCCAAGGTCAAGCGCCCCTAGGACTTTCCCGGCCCGGGAACCGCTGCGGGAGAATCCCGAGCGGAATCGTCCCGATCGCTTAGATTCCACGGGATGACGGATCCAGGCCACCCCAACGCCGGTACCTCCCCGGGCGCCGCCGCGCCCGGCGCGAGCGCGAACGGCGGTGCCGGCGCCGCGCCGGCAGCCGAGGCGGAGTCCATCACGTCCGACCTCGTGAAGCTCGCGTTGCGTCGCGTGAAGGACCCCGAGGTGAACCTGAACATCGTGGACATGGGGCTCATCTACGACATCCGCGTGGACGGCCCGGACGTCGCCATCGACATGAGCCTCACCACGCCGGCGTGCCCCTCGGGCCCGCAGATCATGGAAGAGGCGGAGAGCGCCCTGAAGCAGATGGACGGCGTAGGCAAGGTCGAGCTCAACCTCGTCTGGTCGCCGCCGTGGAGCCCGGAGCGCATCGAGCCGCGCGTGCGGGCGTACCTCGGCTTCTGACCCCAGCGGCGCGATCAGCCGTCGCGGTACGGCGAGTCGTCGCCGGGGTCGCCACCCGCCGAACCGGCCGGCGCTGCCGGTGAAGCGGCCCGGGCGTACGGCTTGAGGGCGTTCACGAACCCCTGTCCGAGCTCGGCCACCTGCCAGCGGCGCAACCCGGGAACCTGAGCCAGGTCGGCCACCTCGCGAGGCATCGCGCGCGCCACGGCCTCCATCCGGTCGCGTGAGCAGAGCACGCCGGGGTCGAGCTCGAGCCGCTTCGCCGCCTCGTCGCGCACGGACTTGAGCGCGCCGACCTTTGCGTCGAAGTCGGGGTCGCGCGCGAAGCGCTTGCCCTTGGGGAATTTCGGCAGCTGCGACTCGGGCACGGCCATTCCGCGCGCGATGGCGCCGAGCACGTCGTCGCCGTGGCGCTCGACGATGCCGCGCGGCATCCCCTTGATCTTGCCCAGCGTGTCGCGCGTGCCCGGGGCCAGTCGCGCCGCCTCCAGCAGCACTTCGTTGCCGACGACGCGAAACGTGGACTTGTCGACCTTCCGGGCGAGGTCGTCGCGCCAGCTGACCAGTTCACGGAGCAACGCGAGCTCGCGGCGGGAGAGGTCGCGCGCCCCCTTCACGCGCAGGAACGCCGTGCCCGGCTCTTCGGTCTCCCACCGGGTGCCCTCCAGCCGGCCGAACTCCTCCTCGGCCCACGCCCAGCGCTCCTTGCTGCGGAGCTCGTCGGCCAGGCGGTCGCGCAGTCCGAGCAGGTGTACGGTGTCCTGCGCGGCGTACTCGAGCATCCCGGCCGTCAGCGGGCGCATGGACCAGTCGGCGCGCTGGTGCTTCTTGTCGAGCTTCACCTCGAAGTAGCGCTCGAGCAGCGCGGCCAAGCCGAACGCCGTGATGCCGAGCAACTGGGCGGCCAGGCGGGTGTCGAAGATGTTGCGCGCGTGCCAGCCGTAGTCCTGGTGCAACAGGCGCAGGTCGTAATCGGCGTCGTGGAACACCACTTCGACCGCCGGATCCTCGACGAGCGCGCCCAGGCTCGCCGGCGCGGCGATCGGCAGCGGGTCGATGATGGCGTGCTGCCGGTCGGTGGACAGCTGGATCAGGTAGATCCGGTCGACGAACCGGTGGAAACTGGCGCCCTCGGTGTCGAGGGCGAGTCGCCGCACCGCGCCGAGCCCCGAGAGGAACGCCGCTACGGCGTCATCCGACTCGAGGTACGCAGGGGCGGCCGGCGGGGCGGAACGCACCTACCTCGTCGGCCGGCCCGGCGGTGCGTCGGACTTGAAGATGTCGCGGTTGATCTGGATGTACTGCTGCTGGTTGGCGGGCACGTCCTCTTCGGGGAAGATCGCCGTGACGGGACACTCGGGCTCGCAAGCGCCGCAATCGATGCACTCGTCGGGGTGGATGTACAGCATCTCCGGACCCTCGTAGATGCAGTCCACGGGGCAGACGTCCACGCACGACTTGTCCTTGGTGCCCTTGCAGGCCTCGGTGATTACGTACGGCATCGATCTCCTCAGGTTATTCCGCGCCAGTGCGGCGCGCTCCCGAAGTTAATCCGGATGATCGGGCGCGGGCAGTGACGGCGTCCCGCGTCCCCTCACCCCTCACCCCTCACCGCCCCTCACCCCTCACCGCCCCTCACCCCTCACCCGCGCCCCTCACCCATATTCTTGCCATGCTCCTGACTGTCAACGGCCGCCCCGTCGAACTCACGCCGGCGCCGGGAGAACGCCTGCTCACCCTGCTGCACGAGCGCCTGCACCTCACGGGCGCCAAGTTCGGGTGTGGCCAGGGCGAGTGCGGCGCCTGTACGGTCCTCGTCAACGGCCGCCTCACCTACTCGTGCCTCGCCCTCGCCGAGGCGTGCGACGGCGCCGAGGTCACGACGATCGAAGGCCTCGCGGCCGCGCCCCCACACGGCCCGCTCACCCCGCTTCAGCGTGCGTTCATCGCGTACGACGCCGCGCAGTGCGGGTACTGCACGCCCGGCCAGCTCATCGCCGCCACGTACCTCCTGTCGCACGACCCGGCCCCGAGCGAAGACTCGATTCGCACGGCGATGAGCGGCAACCTCTGCCGCTGCGGTACTTACCCGAAGATCATTGCCGCGATCCAGGCCGTGGCCCGCGGCGAGTTCGGCGCGCCAACGAGGCCCGTCGCGGAGCCCGGCCGTGGCGCGTAGGCCGCGCGGCGGCGCGCGCACGTTCGTCAAGACGGTCGTCGAGGTCGAGGGCCGCACCGAGGAACGCGTCGTGGAGATGCCGGCGTTCGAGCCCGCCGCGTGGGACGACGCGGCGTCGCTCACGATCGTCGGCGCCCGTGTGCCGCGCGCGGACGCCGTCGAGAAGGTGACGGGCCGCGCCCGCTATACCGCCGACATCGCCCTGCCCGGCATGCTGCACGCCCTGATCCTGCGCGCGCCGATCGCGCGCGGCCGGATCACCTCGTGGAACGTCGCCGCCGCGCGAGCCGTCCCGGGCGTCCTCGATGCCATGGGCCCGGGCGACGCGCCACGGGGCACGCGCCTCTTCCCGACGGACATCTCCTACGCCGGCCAGCCCGTGGCCGCCGTCTGCGCAGATTCGCTCGCCGCGGCCGCCGCCGGCGCCCGTGCGATGGCCACGAAGTTCGAGGCGACCGAGTTCGCCGCGACGTTCGCGGCGGCTACGGCGCCCGGCGCGCCGCTCGTCCGCAAGAAGGGCAACCTGATGGAAGGCTCGCCCGTCGTCGAGCAGCGCGGCGACGTCGAGGCCGGACTTCGCGAGGCGGACGTGGTCGTAGCGCGCGAGTACCGCACGCCGGTGCAGCTGCACTCGGCCATCGAGCCGCACGGCGCCGTGGCCGAGTGGGAGGGCGACCGCCTCACGATCTGGGAATCCACGCAGGGCATCTTCCGCGTCCGCGAACAGGTCGCCGCCGCACTCGAGATCCCGCAGTCGAAGGTGCGCGTGATCAAGCAGTACATGGGCGGTGGGTTCGGAGCCAAGAACGGCGCCGCCGCGCACACCTACGTCGCCGCGCTGTTTGCGCGGCGAACGGGGCGCCCGGTGCGCTGCGTGCTCAGCCGCAGGGCCGAACAATCCGACGCCGGCAATCGCCCGGCCACCACGCAGCGCGTCACCATCGGCGCGAAGAAGAACGGCGTGCTCACCGCCATCGCCGTGAGCGCGGACGTTCCCCTTGGCGTGGGCGGATGGGAAGGCGGGCCGGGCCAGGTCTACCACGAGATGTACGCGTGCCCGAACGTCCGCAGCGAGGAGACGTTCGCCTACGTGAACGCGAGCGCCATGCAGGCCTTCCGGGCGCCCGGGTACGCCGAGGGCGCGTTCGGCCTCGAAAGCGCGATGAACGCCCTCGCCCGCGAGCTCGGCATGGACCCGCTCGCGCTGCGCCGCAAGAACTTCACGCGCATCGACCCGCGGCGCAGCCGCAACTGGAGCGGAAACGCACTGCGGGAGTGCTACGAGGAGGGTGCCCGCCGGTTCGGCTGGCCAGGGCCCGCGAAGCGCGCGCCGTCTTCGGTCACCCGTCCTCCGTCACCCGCCCCCTCGTCGTCGCCGTTGAAACGCGGCGTCGGCATGGCCGCCCAGCTGTGGCCCACCGGCGGCGGTCCCCCGTCGTACGCCCACGTGCGCATCAACAAGGATGCGTCCATAGACGTCCTCGCCGGCACGCAGGACCTCGGCACCGGCGCGCGCACCCTGCTCGCCCAGGTCGCCGCCGAAGCAATGGGCGCCAGGCTCGACGACGTCCGCGCCGTCATCGGCGACACCGAGACGCTGCCGTACACCGGCAACTCGTGGGGCTCGATGACCACGCCGTCGGTTGGGCCCGCGGCCCGGATGGCCGCCGAGGACGCGCGCCGCCTGCTCCTCGAGGCGGCCGCCCCCCTGCTTGGCGTGGAGCCCGGCGACCTCGAGACGCGCGACTCGCGCGTGATGGTGCGCGACACGGACCGCGCGATGACGTTCCGCGAGGTGACCGAGGCCCTCGGCGACGTGATGATCATTGGCCGTGGCTCGCGCGGGCCCAACCCGGAGGACCGCACCATCGCCACCTTCGGCGCGCAGTTCGCCGAGGTGGAGGTGGACGTGGAGACCGGCGTGGTGCGCGTGCTGCGCCTCGTGGCCGCCCACGACGCCGGCCGCATCATCAACCCCACGCTCGCCGAGAGCCAGCTCGAGGGCGGCATCATCCAGGGGCTCGGCTACGCGCTGTTCGAGGAGCGCGTGCTCGACCCCGCGACCGGCGTGCAGCTCAACGCCGACCTCCACGACTACCGCATTCCCACCATCGCCGACGTTCCGCATATCGAGGCCTTTTTCGTGGGCGAGTCCGACGCGCGGGCGAACCACACGGGCGCGCGCGGCCTCGCCGAACCGCCGATCATTCCCACCGCGCCGGCCATCGCCGCGGCCGTTGCCGATGCCATTGGCGCCGAGGTGAACCAGATTCCGCTGACGCCGTGGCGGGTGCTCGCCGCACTCGGCAACGCGCAAGGGAGATGACACCGATGCGAACGACCCTTTCCCCAATCCCCGCGGGTCCGCGCGCCACCGCCGTGCGCGCCGCAGTGCTCGCCGTCGCGATGACGCTGGCCGTTACGCCGGCGGGGGCCCAGCGCGGCGCGCGCGGCGGCGCCATGAACGGCGCCGGCATGTCCCTCGGGGCCCAGGCCGACCGCATCTTTGCCCAGTTCAACTCCACGCACACGCCCGGCTGCGCCGTGGGCGCCGCGCAGAACGGCACGACCGTGCTGGCACGCGGCTACGGCATGGCGGACCTCGAGACCGGCACGCCCATCACGCCGAACACGATCTTCGAGTCCGGGTCGGTGGCGAAGCAGTTCACGGCGACCGGCATCCTGCTCCTCGTGCAGGACGGGAAGATCAACCTCGACGATCCCGTCCGGAAATACATCCCCGAACTGCCCGAGTACCCGCGGCCGCTCCTCGTGCGCCACCTGCTGTCGCACACCAGCGGGCTGCGCGAGTGGAGCAACCTCGTGGCTCTCGCCGGCTGGCCACGCGGGTCGCGCGTGCACACGCAGGCCGACCTGCTCGAGGTCGTGTTCGCGCAGAAGTCGCTCAACTACCCCGTGGGCGACTACTACTCGTACACGAACTCCGGGTTCGCGCTGCTGCCCACGATCATCGAGCGCGTGAGCGGCATGCCGTTCGACAGGTTCGAGGAGGAACGGATCTTCCGCCCCCTCGGCCTGGCGAACACCGGCTGGCGCAGCGACTTCACGACCATCGTGCCCGGCCGCGCGCAGGCGTACGCACGCCGCGGCGGTGCATCGGCCGGCTGGGAGCTGGACATGCCGTTCGAGAACGTCATCGGCCCGGGCGGCCTGCTTACCACCGTCGGCGACTGGCTGAAGTGGAACACGGCGCTGACCGGCAGGACGCTCGGCGCCGCCGTGGTCGATTCGCTCACCACGCGAGCCGTGCTCACGAGCGGACGGACCATCTCCTACGCGCGCGGCGTCATCGTGGGCACCTACCGCGGCACGGCGGAAATCCAGCACTCGGGCTCGACCGGCGGCTACAGCACGTTCCTCGCGCGCTATCCGGAGAAGGGCGTGTCCATCGCCGTGCTCTGCAACGCCGCGGGCGCGCCCGCCACGCAGTTCACGCGCCAGCTGGCCGACGCGCTCATTCCCGGCCTCGCCGCCGCAAGCCCGCCCGACACGGTCGCCGCCGATTCCGCCGCCGCGGCGCGTCTCGCGGGCGTGTACCTGAACGCACGGACGCACGAACTGCTTGCCGTCGGCGGTGCCAACGGTGGCGGCGGCGCGGGCGCGTCCGTACGCGCGCTTCGCGGCGGCGGCTGGATGCTCGGCAACAACCGCGTGCTGGTGGACGAGGCCAACGGCGCCGTCACGGGCCTCCGCGTGCTCGGGGCCGACGCCGACACGGTGCCGTACCGGCTCGTGGCGCGCGTACCGTGGCAACCCACGGCGCAGCAGCTCGCGGCATTCGCCGGGCGATACCGCTCCGACGAGCTGCCCGGCACCGTGTGGACGGTGCGCGTGGATGGCGATCAGCTCGTGGCGTCGCCGCGCCCCGCGCTCGACGTCACGCTCACCCCGGCGTTCACGGACGGGTTCCGCGCCGGCGCGGGGCTCGGCACCATCTGGTTCACGCGCGACGCGAGGGGCGCCGTGATGCAGATGCACTCCGGTGCCGCGCGCGTCTGGGATTTCGTGTTCACGAAGGCGCCGTAGCTCCGTCACGGGCGCCGGCGAACCGCGGCGAATCGCGGAGAGCCGCGCCGCACCGCGCTGGTCAGCGCTAGGGCGGCGGCGCGCCTTCCTTTCGCTCGAGTTCCGGGTTGTGCCGGTAGAACGTCGCGGTGCGGCCGATCACTTGCACCACGTCGGCACGCACGGTCGCGGCCAGCTCCTGCGCGATCGCCTTCGGCGTGCGGTCGGCGTGCTTCGAGAGCTGCACCTTCACCAGCTCGCGCGTCCGCAACGCGTCGTCGAGCGACTGCACGAGCGCCGGCGTGACGCCCGCGTGTCCCACGTGCACCGTGGCCGCGAGCCGGTTGGCCTCGGCGCGCAGCGACGCGCGGTCCTTGCCGCGCATCGTCATCGCCGCGGGCCCGCCGGCGCCGCAACGAGCGACTCCGTCAGGAACGGCACCGGATTCACCGGCGTCCCGTTCCACCACCTGGTCGCGTCCGTCGTTCGCATCAACTGGAAATGTAGGTGCGGCACATCGGGCGGGGCGTTTCCCGTGGTGCCCACGTAGCCGAGCAGCGCGCCCCGGCGCACGGGCGCGCCGGCGCGCAGTCCCTTCGCAAACCGGTCCAGGTGGGCGTAGTAGTACGCGAACCGGTTCTCCGGGTCGGCCATCCAGACGACGTTCCCGCCAAGGGCGTTCGTCCCGACGCGGAGAATGATCCCGTCGACCGCGGCCACCACCGGGGTCCCGCGTGGCGCGGGGATGTCCACCGCGTCGTGACGGCGGCCACCGTCGCGGGGCGCGTCGAACGAGTCCTCGATCGTGGCGACCGGGATGCCGCGCACCGGCACGAGCAGACCCGTGAGACGCAGCCAGGCCACGTCCGCGTCTGCGACCGGGTCACCCGCGCTCCACGCGCCGATCGGCGCCGGCGATTCGGCGGGCGTCTCGAACGGGAGCGCCGGCGCCGGAGGCGGCGGCATGATGGGGGCGCACGCCGCAAGGAAGGAGGCCAGGACCGCGGCCAGAGGTCCCGCGGGGCGGAGCTTCACATCCGGTACACGATGCCGGGGCCCCCGGCGTCACGGTTCCCGGCCCCGGCCTACCCCGTTGCGGCGAGCGCGTGGGCCCCGGCGGCCACCCACACCCGGTCGCGCCGGCGACCCGTCACCTCGATGGCCAGGTTGTCGGCCTCGAGCCGCGCCACGGCCGCGCCGACGGTCGGCGGCGTGAGGCCCAGCGCTCGGCTTGCATCGGGTATGGTCAAGCGTGGCGCGCGCTGAAGGTATTCGAGCACCGTAGCGTCGGTGGCGCCAACCCTGCGCCGCGCGCGCACGAGGGCGAGGTCGGACTCGAACGCGGCCGCCGCGCCGAGCGCCGCGCGGCGCACGACGTCGGCCTCGCGAACCAAGCCGCGACTGAATGTGTCGAGCCAAGCGCTCCACTGCCCCGAACGGTCGAGCTGCACGGCCGCGCTCCGCGCCTGGGCGTCGAGCCGCAGGGCGCAGAGCCACGGCGCGGCGATCAGCCCGCGGCCTACCAGCACGGCAGCGCCCGCCAGTCCTGCCGCCACCTCGGCGGCGCGGGACGATCCGGCCGGGGCAAACAGCATCCCGGCCAGAACCGCGGCGGCCACCACGCCCGACGCCATCGGGAGCGGATCCTCGAGCGCGCTCGCGAAGTCACCGGCGTCCACGGCGACGTCCGCTGCGACTCCAGCCTCGGCCAACGCGGACGCTATCGCCTCGGCGAGTCGCTCCTCCCCCGTCGACGCGAGTCGGCTCAAGGCCGCGTGATAGCGAATGGCCGGCACCACCGTCACGTCACCCTGCAGGGCCAGCATGCCATTGACGTCGGCTGAGTTGCCGGGGAACGTGACGCGGGCGCATCGGGCGGTGGCTGCTACCTTCAAGCTCCCGGGCATCACCGCCAGCGTCGCGTCGAGACGGCCAAGCGCCATGGCCCCGGCCTCGATTCGAGCCAGTACTGTCGCGTCAATCGACTCCTCGGCGATACGCATAGTTAAATCTATATATCTATATTTGATTAAATGCTAGCAGAGAGCAGACTGCGGAATATCAATTGCAATAATAGGCGCCTATGCCATCTGCCCATGACACATCAATAGCAAAATATATGAGGTTTATCTTATTAGCGCTCACTGCTTCCGGCGGCGTTCTTCGGTCTGGCGCGGGTAGCGTCAGCGCACGACCTTCAGCGGGATGACCCAGCGTTACGCCGCCGCCACTCGCGCAGATGCCGCTGCGGAGCTGCTTGCCGAGGCGGGGAGCAGGCCGCTGGGCGGCGGGACGGACCTGCTTGGCGCCATGGAGGTGGGACTCGACCCGGCCGCGACGCTCGTCGATCTCACCCGGTCGCCGGAACTCTCAGTGGTGCACGACCTCGACGGCGGGGCCCTGCGGATCGGCGCCGCGGGCCGGCTCGGCGACATCGCGGCACACCCGGCCGTTCGCGAGCGGTTCCCGCTCCTCGCCGATGCCCTCGTTGCCGTCGGCACGCCGGCGCTGCGCTCAATGGGAACGCTGGGAGGCAACCTCGCCCAGCGTCCACGCTGCTGGTACCTCAGGTCGCGCATTCCCTGCCTCAAGGGAGGCGCCGCGGGCTGCCCCGCGGAATCCGGCCAAAGCCAATATCACGCGATCCTTGGCGACGGTCCCTGCCGCGCGGCACACCCGTCGGACGCGGCCGTGGCGCTCCTCGCGCTCGACGCGCGCGTGGTCGTCCGGCGTGGGGCCGGGCGGCGCGTGCTCGACGTGAACGCGCTGTACGAACGGGCCGCCACCGACCCGGAACGCGAGGTTGCGCTCCATCCGGGCGAGTTCATCGAGGCCGTGGAGCTGCCGGCGGACGCCGGCGGCGGCAGGCAGCGGTTCGCCAAGCTGATGCAACGCGGTGCCTGGGATTTCGCAACCGTCTCGCTTGCGGGTGCGCGACGCGCCGACGGTTCGGTGCGCCTCGTGCTGGGTGGAGTCGCTGCGGGACCCTGGCGCGTGAACCCCTCGGTCGAGGAGGACGTTGCCAGCGGCACGCTCGACGAGGCGGGCGCCGATGCCCTCGCCGAGCGGGCATTGTACGACGCAACTCCCCTGTCCGGGAACGCCTACAAGCTGCAGCAGGCGGCCGCGCTGCTGCGGCGGGCGATGCTCGACTTGTCGCGCGCGTAGGCGTTCGGCGCCGCTCCGCCATCGCCCCATGGCACATCAACGCGCGTTCCCCGTGGCCTGCGTCATCGTGGGCGCGGGTGCCGGGAAACGGTTCGGCGCGCCCAAGGCGGGCGCGCGGCTGCCCGACGGGCGGCGGTTCGTCGACGCAGTGGCCGCCACGGCGCGCGACGCCGGCCTGTCGCCCATCGTCGCCGTGCTTCCGCCGTCGATCGAGGCGCCGCCGGGTGCAGACGTGGCCCGAAATCCAAACCCCGACAGCGAGCAGGTGACCAGCGTCCGGCTTGGCCTCTCCCGGCTCGCCAACGCCACGGTCGTGGGTGCGCTCGTCTGGCCCGTGGACCATCCCTTCGTCACGCTCGAATCCGTCCTGGCGATACTCGACGGCGCCCGGAGGAGCGGGGCTCCCGTCGTCGTTCCCGACCATCACGGCCGGCGCGGGCATCCCGTGTTCTTCCACCGCGACACCTGGAGGGAGGTGCTCACCGTCGCTGACGGGGGCGCCCGGGCGGTGGTGCGCGCCTACGGCGCCGCGGTATGCGCCGTTGCCGTTGCCGATGGCGGCGTGCTGCGAAACGTGGACACGCGGGCCGCCCTGGACTCCTCCCCGGACTGATCGCCCGAACACTTCCCGGCGCCGGGGGCCCGCTCAGGGGTCCGCTCGGGGCCCGCTCAAGGGCCCCCTCAGCAGCCCGCCCGGGGCTACGGCCCCGGCATCCGGAGGCAGTAGATATTCCGCCCCGGAATCGCTAACGTTCTACGCAGGCGGGGGGCCGAACGAGCCGACCGCCGGACTGACTTGGGCCTCGCTCAGAGCGGTGGCCCTTTTTTACTGGTCCAGCCGACGTGGCGGTTCATCCACGGAACACTGTTGTCTGGACCGCGGCACGGCCGAGCTCCGAACAACGACATCAACAAGGAGCAAGGCAATGCGTACGACCGGCACCGTGAAGTGGTTCAACGACGCGAAGGGGTTCGGTTTCATCACCCCGTCCGACGGCTCGAAAGACTGCTTCGTCCATCATTCGGCCATCCAGGCCCAGGGCTTCAAGTCCCTCCAGGAAGGCCAGAAGGTCGAGTTCGACATCGTGCAGGGACAGAAGGGACCGGCGGCCGAGCGCGTCGTCGCGCTGGGCAACTGACGCCCGAGCCTGGCGTCCGGGCATGCGGGAGCCGTCGGTGATCGAGATCTCGATCGCCGACGGCGACCGGCTCGACCACGCCCTTCGGACCTTCAAGAAGATGGTCCTGAAGTCGGGAATCATGGGTGAGCTGCGCAAGCGCCGGCATTACGTGAAGCCGAGCGCCGCGCGTCAGCTCAAGTCGGCGGCCGCGCGCCGCCGCTCGGTCAAGGCATCAAGGCGGCGGCCGTAGCCGGCCGTCATCACGCGGAGGTTGGACGTGGGGAACGCACGCGCAGGAACACCGCTCAGGGAAGTGACCTTCGAACACGGCGGCCGCAGTTACGTGTGCACCGTCGAGGCACAGCGCCGCACGCCGGACGACCTGCGCTGGTGGTTTGCCGTCTCCGGCGACCAGCAGCGGTATTCTCCGATCGAGGCTGCCTCGAACGACACGGCGGCGTCGGTGCGCGCGCGAATCGTCGCGTTCTACGAGCACCAACTCTGGCTGCGCGAGCAGCCGCCCGCGCCGCGTGGTGCGTTCGGCCAGCCGGGACGCCCCGGGCGGCCCCCCGGACGCCCGCCGAAGTCGGCAGCGGCGAAGTCGTAAGCGGCCCGGCGCCCACGGCGCCGGCGCGGTAGCCCGCGAAAGGGTGACGTAGCGAAACCGGGCCTTCAGCCCGGGCGTAGTGATGGCCGTCGGTTGATCCCGCGACCCTCACTCCGGACCATTCCATGCCTCCAGTTGCCGTGCACGCTGCGCGGGCCGTCGGCATTGCCGCGGCTGCGTTCGCGATGCTGTCGGCGCCGCGCGACCTCGCTGCGCAGGACACGCGCTATGTGATCTCGATCGGCGACCACCCCGATGTCGTCGGCCTCCGCATCAACTTCCGCGACCGCGACCTGCGCCGCGTGGACGGCGTGAACCTCACGGCCTGGACGCCGTACGAGCCGATGAGCGGGCGCGTGCGCGGCCTTGCCATCGGCCTTCCCGCAACGGGAGCGGAGGACATCGAGGGCGTCGCGACGGGTCTCTTCGGCGCGGGCGCGAGCCGCAGCCTCAAGGGCATCGCCATCGCGCCGGTGGGTTTCGGCGCGGGCAGGCGGATCAAGGGACTCGTGATCGCGGGTGCCGGTGCGGGCAGCGGCGGTGACGTGGAGGGCATCGTCGTGGGCGGCATCGGCGCGGGCGTGGGCGGCGACGTGCACGGTGTGGTGCTCGGCGGCATCGGTGTGGGCGCGGGCGGCAACGCCACGGGCCTGCTGCTTGGCGGCGTTGGGGCCGGCGTCGGCGGACGCCTCGAGGGCGCGGCGGCGGGGCTCGTCGGCGTGGGCGCCGGCGGCGACGCACGAGGCATCCTCGTGGGCGGCATCGGGGCGGGCGCCGGCGGCGAGTTCCATGGCATCGGCGTTGGCGGCGTCGGAATCGGCGTTGGCGGCCGGTTCAGCGGCATCGCGGTGGGCGGCATCGGCGCGGGTGCCGGCGGTGATGCCACCGGCGCGCTCGTCGGGGGCATTGGCGCGGGTGTCGGAGGCAGCTTCGAGGGATTCGGCCTCGGCGGCATTGGGGTCGGAGTCGGCGGAAGCGCGACCGGCATCCTGATCGGCGGCATCGGCGTCGGTGCGGGCGGGCGCCTGAAGGGCGTCGCGGTCGGAGGCGTTGGCGTGGGCGCCGCCGAGATCGAGGGATTCGCCGCGGCCGCAGCCGGCGTGGGTGCCAAACGGGCGCATGCCCTCGTGCTCACGCCCGGGATGCTGCGCATCGAGCGCGATGGCCGCTTCGAGGGACTCTCGGTCAACGGCGTTGGCTCGGTGATCCGTGGCGAGCAGCACGGCGTCGTGATCGGCCTCGTGAACTACGCACGCTCGGTACGGGGGCTGCAGATCGGCCTGATCAACATCATCGACGGCGCGCGGTCGCACCGGGTGCTGCCGATCGTGAACTGGTAGGACTGACCGGGGCCGGGCTCGCCGCCGGGGGCCGCTCGAACATTTGCGGCGGGGGCGTCGTAGAACAACAATTGGAGAGACACCCCCCAGATCCGGAGGTCCCGATGCCACGACCGCTCTTCGCGCTCGTGCCAGCCCTCGCCCTCGTGGCGATGGAGGCGGCCGCGCAGGCAAGTGCCCTCGTCCCGATGCAGGAGTTCAAGGTGCCGTGGGGCCGCGAGGGACGGCCGCGTGACGCGGCCGTGTCGCCGGTGGACGGCGCGATCTACTTCGTCGGCCAGGCGGGCGAGGCCCCGGTGGGCAACTACGTCGCGCGCCTCGACCCGAAGACCGGCGAGTTCCACAAGTACCAGCTCGCCCCCGGCACCAACCCGCACTCGTGCCTCGTGGACGTGCACGGCAACGTCTGGTACACCGGCAACCGGAACGGCACGCTGGGCAAGATCGACCCGAAGACCGGCGCCATCACGGTGTACAAGGTGCCCGACGAATCGGTGCGCGACCCGCACACGATGGTGTTCGACAGGAACGGCAACGTGTGGTTCACCGCCCAGCAGTCGAACGCGATCGGGTTCTTCGACGTGAAGACGGAGAAGTTCCGCATCGTGAAGCCGCCGGTGGCCGAGGGCAACCGCCGCGGGACGAACCTGCCATACGGCATCATCCTCGACTCGAAAGGCCGCCCGTGGTTCAACCTGTTCGCCGGCCGCTACATCGGAACCATCGACCCGGTGACGTTCGAATTGAAGACGTATCCCGTGGGTAACGACAGCACGCTCAACCGCCGCATCGCCATCACGAGCGACGACAAGATCTACTACACGGACTACCGCCGCGGCCGGCTGGGCATGTTGGACCCCGCGACCGGCAAGGTGTCGGACTGGGCGCTTCCCGGCGGGCCGGCCTCGCTCCCCTACGGCATGGCCATCGACGACCAGAACCGCGTGTGGGTGGCCGAGACGGGGCTGCAGCCGAACAAGCTCGTGGGGTTCGATCCGAAGTCGGGCCGCTTCTTCAGCAACACCGTGATTCCCGGTGAGGGCAACACCGTCCGGCACATGTTCTTCGACCGGAAGACGAAGCAGCTCTGGTGGGGGATGGACTCGGGGTCGATCATCCGGATCGACCTCGGCTCCGTGAAGGTGGCGATGTAGCGCGCCTTCCTGGCAGCCCGAAACGAGCGAGGCGGCGCGCACCGCATG
>JAYEKC010000157.1:16447-20278 GCA_034716715.1 Gemmatimonadota bacterium
CCCCCCCCCCTCGCCGTTCCTGCCAGCGATCGCCTACTCGCCGTCGGCCGGTCCGCCCGGCGGGTGCACGGTCGGCCGGTGCTGCTGGCGCCAGGTGCGCAGTTGCTCACGTGCCTGAGCGCGCGTCATGGTGCCGGCCCGAACGGCGTCGCGAATCCGCCGCTGCTCGACTTGCAGGGCCTGCCGCTGCCCACGCAGCCGGTCGCGCTGCGCCGGCGTGAGCGACGCCGCACGCGCGCGGATCACGTCGCGGCGGACCCCGGCACGAACCTCCGCACGTACGCCGGCGCGCGCCCCTGCGCGAACGCCCGCGCGGAACGCCGGCCCCGCGGCCGCGCCGCGAACGCGCCGTGCCATGATCGCGCGGCGTGCCGCCTGTCGCTCGACCACGGCGATGCGGCGTGCCGCGAGCCGCTCGCGCGCCATTGCCGTGCGGCGGGCGGCGACACGTTCACGGACCTGCGCTTCCGCGCGGGCCGGAGGGCCGGCCGGCACGGGTCGCCGCGGCGCCGTGGCCTGCGCGCCGAGCGACGTGGCCGCCGCGGCGAACAGGGCATTGAGGACGAGGGTCTTGGTGATGGAACGCATGGTCTCCTCCAGGTGCTTGGCGCCCATTCTTCGATGTTCGGGCGCTTCACGAGTAGTGACCGCACAAGTCGTGGCGACGTTAAGTGCGGCAGGTCACGAATCGGCGCCGGCCGACGGTGTCATCCAGACGGCCTTCCGCGGCGTGCCCATGGGCTTGGGACGGGGGTATCTCGCAAGTCCGTGCGGTGCCGTCATTTGGCCCGTTTTCACCCACTGAAAAGTGGCGCAAGTCCAATGCCCGCATTGAATTAGGCGACAAACCCGAGTAAGTTTCTCGCCATGAGTTCGTCCATCGAATCGCTGGTCAATCGCGAGTACCAATACGGGTTTGTCACCGAAGTCGACGCGGACACGCTGCCCCCCGGGCTCAGCGAGGATGTGATCCGCCTGATCTCGGCGAAAAAGCAGGAGCCCGACTGGCTGCTGGAGTGGCGGCTCAAGGCGTATCGGCGTTGGCTGACGATGACCGAGCCGCACTGGCCGAACGTCACGTACGAGCCCATCGACTACCAGGCCGCGCGGTACTACTCGGCGCCGAAGAGCGTGAAGCCGCTGCAGTCGCTCGATGAAGTGGATCCGGAACTGCTCGAGACCTACAAGAAGCTCGGCATCTCGCTCACGGAGCAGAAGCTGCTCGCGGGCGTGGCCGTGGACGCCATCTTCGATTCCGTCTCGGTTGGCACGACGATGAAGGAGGAGCTGGCGAAGCACGGCGTGGTCTTCTGCTCGTTCACCGAGGCCGTGCACAACCATCCCGAGCTGGTGCAGAAGTACCTCGGCTCGGTGGTCCCGTACAGTGACAACTTCTTCGCGGCGCTCAACTCCGCGGTCTTCAGCGACGGCTCGTTCTGCTACGTGCCCAAGGGCGTGCGCTGCCCCATCGAGCTCTCGACCTACTTCCGCATCAACGCGGCCGACACCGGCCAGTTCGAGCGGACGCTGATCGTGGCCGACGAAGGCGCGTACGTGAGCTACCTGGAGGGCTGCACGGCACCCAAGCGGTCGTCGAACCAGTTGCACGCCGCGGTGGTCGAGCTGGTGGCGCTCGACGGCGCGCAGGTCAAGTACAGCACCGTGCAGAACTGGTATGCCGGCGACAAGGAAGGCAAGGGGGGCATCTACAACTTTGTCACCAAGCGCGGGAAGGCGTTCACGAACTCCAAGATCTCGTGGACGCAGGTCGAGACCGGCTCGGCGATCACGTGGAAGTACCCGAGCGTGATCCTGCAGGGCGACAACTCGACGGGCGAGTTCTACTCGGTGGCCGTGGTCAACAACAAGCAGCAGGCCGACACGGGCACGAAGATGATCCACATCGGGAAGAACACGAAGAGCACGATCATCTCGAAGGGCATCAGCGCGGGCGAGGGGCAGAACTCGTACCGCGGCCGCGTGCAGGTGCTGCCGAAGGCGGAGGGCGCCCGCAACTACACGCAGTGCGACTCGATGCTCATCGGCAACAAGTGCGGCGCGCACACGTTTCCGTACATCGAGGTCGCCAACAGCAGCTCCACGACGGAGCACGAGGCGAGCACGTCGAAGATCGGCGAGGACCAGATCTTCTACTGCAAGGCGCGCGGGCTGAACGTCGAGCACGCCATCTCGCTCATCGTAAGCGGGTTCTGCCGCGAGGTGTTCAAGGAGCTGCCGATGGAGTTCGCGCTCGAGGCGCAGCAACTGTTGGGGATTACCCTCGAGGGCTCCGTGGGCTAGTCCGGCTCCTCCGGCATGGACACGGATGAACACAGACCAGGTCGGATGAGCACAGATACTGCAACACGAGGTTTGTAACAGCAATCGCCGTACCGGTGTGAATCGTGGTTCGGATCAGTCCCGATCCGTGTCCACGCCGCAGAACTCGAACTTTCCAAGAATCAGAATGCTGAAGATCGATAATCTCCACGCCGTCGCCGGCGAGAAGGAAATCCTGAAGGGCATCTCGCTCACGGTGAATGCCGGCGAGGTGCACGCCATCATGGGCCCGAACGGCTCCGGCAAGTCCACCCTCGCCCAGGTGATCGCCGGGCACCCCGGGTTCGAGGTCACGCAGGGGTCCATCACGTACGGCGGCAAGGACCTGCTCGAGATGGAACCCGAGGAGCGCGCGCAGCACGGGGTGTTCCTCGCCTTCCAGTATCCGGTCGAGATCCCGGGCGTGACGAACGCCTACTTCCTCCGCTCCGCGTACAACGAGATCCGCAAGGCTCGCGGCGAGGAGGAGGTCGACCCGATGGAGTTCCTCGACCTGATGGAGAAGAAGCTCAAGCTTGTCGACATGGACCCGGCGATGCTCCACCGCTCCGTGAACGCGGGGTTCTCGGGTGGCGAGAAGAAGCGCAACGAGATCCTCCAGATGGCGGTCCTCGAGCCGAAACTCGCCATCCTCGACGAGACCGACTCGGGCCTCGACATCGACGCCCTGCGCGTGGTGGCCGCCGGGGTGAACTCGCTCAAGCGGCCCGACAGCGCGACGATCGTGGTGACCCACTACCAGCGGCTGCTCAACTACATCGTGCCCGACCGCGTACACGTGCTCGCCGCCGGGAAGATCGTGAAGTCGGGCGGCAAGGAGCTCGCCCTCGAACTCGAGGCGCGCGGCTACGACTGGGTGATGGAGGCGGCGTGACCGCGGCGCTCACCAAGTACGCCGAGGCGTTCGGCGCGGTGGAGTCGGCGGCGGGCGCGCCCGCCTGGCTGGCCGAGCTGCGCAAGGCCGCGCACGCCGAGTTCAGCGCCATCGGGTTCCCCACCACGCGCAACGAGGACTGGCACTACACCAGCGTGACGCCGATCGCGGAGCGCACCTTCCGTGCCCTCAAGCCCACCGCCACGCCGGCCGCACCGGCTTCGACGGCGGAGCCATCGCCCGCCGACCTCGTGGACCGTGCCGTCGGCGAGGCGTCGTGGCCCCGCGCGGTGTTCGTCAACGGGCGCTTCGAGTCCGCGCTCTCCTCCCTCGGCGCGCTGGGCAAGGGCGTGCGCGTCTCCACGCTCACCGCGGCGCTCAAGGAACAGCCGGACTTCGTCGCGGCACACCTCGGCAAGCTCGCCGCGTGGAACACGCAGGCGTTCACCGCATTCAACACCGCGTTCGCGCAGGACGGCCTCGTCGTGCACGTCCCGCGCGGCACGAAGGTCGAGGCGCCCCTGCACGTCATCCATGTGGCCGACGCGCAGGCCGCGGGGTGCATGATCCATCCGCGGCTGCTGGTCGTCGTCGAGCCCCTGGCCGAGTTCGCGATC
>JAYEKC010000158.1:0-4032 GCA_034716715.1 Gemmatimonadota bacterium
CCGGAAACCCCGACCGGCGTCGCTGCCGCCGCGCCGGCGGCCGGCAGCGCCCCGGCCGCCACGGCGCCCGCCGCGAGCGCGCCCGCCTCCCGGAGCCATTCCCGCCTCGAGCGCCCCTGGCGTGGCATCAGAAGGTCAATGTGGAGAGGTACTTGTAGCTCGCCGTGATCGACGCGAACGCGTCGGGCTTCGGGTCGTCGTGCTCCACGAGGTAGTGGCGGATGCCGGCCTTCGCGTGCATCGCGAAGATCTTCTTCCAGTCGATGGCGCCGGCGCCCACGTCCACCATGTCGAGGGCCGGGGCGGCGGTCGCGTCCTTCACGTGCACCGAACGGAAGCGCCCCGGATACTTGTTGAAGTACGCGGTGGGGTCGCCGCCGGATTTCACCATCCAATAAATGTCCATCTGGAAGTCCACCAGCGCCGGGTCGGTGTCGCCGAGCAGCACGTCGTACGGCACCGTCCCGTCGGCGAGGGGCTTGGGCTCCACCGCATGGTTGTGGAACCCGAAGCGCAACCCGGCGTCGTGCGCCTTCCGCCCGAGCGCGTTGAACCGGGCGGCGATGCCCTTCCACCCGGCGGCGTCCGTGAGCGTTCGCGTATTGAGCGACGGCACGATCAGCATCTCGTGCCCGATCACCTTCGCCATGCGCGCCTGGGCGTCGAAGTCTCGCTCGAGGATCTCGATCGCCGTGTGCACCGACGGCGACGCGAGCCCGTTGGTGTCGAGCAGCTCGCGGACGCGTTCCGCCGCGAGTCCGTAATACCCGGCGAATTCCACTTCCTTGTACCCGATCCTGGCCACGCGCGCCAGCGTGCCGGGCACGTCGTCGCGCATCGCGCCGCGCACCGTGTACAGCTCGACGCCGACCCGCTCGATGTGGTCGGCCGGAAGGAGGGTCGCCAGCAGCGGGCGGGGAACGGCCGCCGCCACACCAAGGCCGATGGCGGTGCGCCGGACGAAGTCGCGTCTCGAAACCATTCAGACCTCCCGGTCGATGCGTCCAATATGCGACCTGCCGCCCGCCACCGCGCCGCGCCGCCACCGCCCTGCGGGTGACGACTGGGGCGGCGATGGCCGCAGGTCGATCTCCACCAGCGACGTGCGGTCGGTGAGGGGGCCGAGCGGCAGGGGTCCGGTGCGCGCCCCGCCTGCCGCCACCGTCACCAGCAGCGGCAGGCCCGGCGCAACGCAGGGCAGGATGAACACGCCCTTCGCGTCGCTCACGGTGGCAAGCACCACGGAGTCGGCCGACGCGGCGGCGCGCCAGGCCACGCGCACGGCCGCCCCGTCCACCCGCGCGCCCCCCGCGCTCACCGTCCCCGAGAGCGTGACGCCGGCCCGGAGGGCGGCGCCGCAGTTGGATGGACGCGCCGGCCGCGTGGTGGTGCCGCCGTCCGACGCCAGCAGCGACGAGTCCGCCACGAACAGGTCGGCGCTGTCGCGCCGCACGCGCAGCAGCTCGCCGCCCGCCACGTCGATCGCCGCCAGCACCTGGCGGTCGTCCCGCCCGCCGCCCGGAATGCCCGCCCCGCCGATCGTCCGCCGGGCCATCCGCGGCATGCGAATCGCCCAGCGCGCCACCATCCAATGGCCCGTGGCCAGGTGCGCGTACTCGACAAACCCGCCGATGAGCGGGTCGTCGGCTTCCGGCGGCAGGTTTTCGTACCGGAACTCGAGCATCCGGAGCTCGGACGTCGCGCGGTCGAGCCAGAGCGTGCCCGCGATGTCGCGCGCCCGGGAGCGCGCGGGCGTGGGCCGGAACGCGATGCCGATCCAGTGCGCCCGGAGCGACTGCGGCGGCTCGACCGTGAAGCAATGCGTGGCGGCGAACTGGTCCGACAGCAGCGCCGCCGCGTCCGGCGCGCGGAACAGCCAGGAACGGTCCTCCTGGACGACGTACCCGTCGCGCGCCAGCGACTCCGCGCTCGCGCTCACGAACGGCCGCTCGGTGACGCCGCGCTGCGGCAACACGCTCTGGTCGCTGGCGCGGGCGGCCCGGCGGTCCATCGTGAACTGAAACGCGCGCCACTCGGCGTCCAGGAAGCGCGTCCCGGCGCTGAGCTCGGCTGCCGTGAGCGCCTTGCGCGCCTCCTCCCACAGCTGGGCGATGATCCGCCCGGCGTCCTGCGTGGACCCGCAGACGTTGTCGCTCCGCACGGTGACCGCGGCGAGCGCCACGGCCTGCGCCTGGAGCACGGCGCGGACGTCGCCGAGGCCGCCCTCGGGCACTTGCATGGCGGGGAGCACCGTGGGCCGGTACCCGATGCGCAGCAGGCGCAGTCCGTACGCCCCCGCCCCGGGCACCCGCAGGTCAAAGGTCCCGTCCGGTCCCGACAGCGTCCTCCCCACGGCGTCGCCCCGCTCATCGAGCGCCACGACGATGATGCCCGGTGCGCGCGTGGCGCTGTCGGGATACAGCACCACCCCACGCACGGATTGTCCGGCGGCCGCGGCGCTGATCAGCGTCACCCACGCGAGCGCCCCGGCGGCACGGCGCATCATGGCTGGATCACGGCCTTGATCACGTCGCGCCGCTCGACGGCCGCGAGCGCATCACCCGCACGGTCGAGGCCATAGCGCTGCGTGACGGCGCCCGCCCACGGGAGATCCTTCCCCTGCCTGGCGAGCACGGAGAGGGCGCGGTGGACGTGCGAGAAGTCGCAGCCCCAGCACCCGCGGATCTCAACGTGCTTCCGGTTCACCTGGGCGTGCGGATTGACGGGCACGTCGCCGCCGTCGGTGTACTGGCCTGCGATCACGACGCGCCCCCCGTCCCGCACGAGGTCCAGCGCCTGCGGGAACGCGCGCGGGTCGCCGGCGGCCTCGATCACGACGTCCACGCCGCGCCCGGCCGTGAGCGCGCGCACCTGGGCGGCGCGCTCCTCGTGCGGCACGTCGAGCGACAGCGTGTGCGTCGCACCCATGGACTTCGCAAACGCGAGGCGCGGCTCGGGCGCGCCGATCGCGATCACGGGGTACGCCCCGCCCAACCGCGACAGTGCCGCCGCCGCGATGCCCACCGGCCCCGCGCCGAGCACAGCAACGGACGAGCCGAGCCGCACGTCGCCGCGCTCGACGGCGTGGATGCTCATCACGAGCCCGCACCCGCCGGCGATGAAGAGCGCCGGGTCCACGCCCATGGGGAACCGCAGCAACTTCACGCCGGGCTTCATCCAGATGTGATCTGCCCAGCCGCCAAGCGGCCCCTCGCTCGCACTGTAGGTGATGCCGTACACTTTCCGGTGCGGGCACCGCGTCGTTTGCTTCGTGACGAGGCACTCGTAGCACTTGCCGCAGGTCTCGTGGACGTCGAGGAACGTCACGAGGTCGCCCTCGCGGAACGGCTCACCGTGCACGTCGTGCATCGCACCGCGCAGGGCCGCGATCTCGCCCACCGACACGTGCCCAGGGACGATCGGGTACGGCACGCCCGCCAGCCGCCCGTGGTGGAGGTGCACGTCCGTGCCGCACACCTCCGAGAACTTCGTGCGCAGCATCGCGCTGCCCGGCGCCAGCTCCGGCCACGGCAGCTCACGCACCTCGATGGGGGCGCGGGGAGCCGGCATCACGGCGGCGCGAACGACGGGGGGCATTGGAACTCCGTGCTACGGATGGTGCGGGGGGACGCGCCGTGGCGCGCCCCCCCGCGGGGCCTACTTGCTCCAGGGCGGCACGATCTGGTTCATCCGGGCGTACGCGATCAGCTGCCCGAGGTGCTCGCCGGCGTGCTCGGCCGTGGCCATCAGCCACGCGCGGCGCGGCTGCGCCGCGCCGAACAACGTAAACGAACCGTCGAGGTCGGCGTCCTTCATCCCACGCACCGCGCCCTGGATCGCCTCGAACGAGGTCTTCAGCGCCGCCTGGACCTTCGCCTTGTCGCCGAGGCACGTCTCGACGGAGACGTTGGCCAGTTCCTTCGGCGCGTCCGGCCCGCCGAACGCCTTCCCCAGGTCGTAGTTCTCGGCGGCGATGTGGGTGAACACCTCGCACACCGTGCGCACGCCCTTGCCCGGCGTCCACCCGTACTT
>JAYEKC010000159.1:0-4031 GCA_034716715.1 Gemmatimonadota bacterium
GAAAACTCCGGCCCGCCCGATCCGCTGCCGCGGGATGCGCTGCGCTCGCCGACCGTCCAGCGGTTCCTCGAGCACTTCTACGCGACGGCCGGTGAGCAGCGCCGCGTCGACGTCCTGCGCCAGCTGAGCCAGTGTCTCACGGCGACAGGGGCGATCCTCGAAGGCAGCGAGCGGGTCCGGGCGGCCGACGTCGATCACCTCGACGAGATCTGCTCGATCGTGATGCACGACCCGCCGAACGATCCGAACCTCGCCATTCGGTTCGTTCTCCTGAAGCTGCGGACCACGTATACCGAGACGCTGTCGGCACGGCATCGCGGCGCGGTGCCGCTGCGCCGCGTCCCCTCGCCCGCCAACGGCCCAACTCGCCTCAACAGCGTGATGGCGGCCCGTGCATGAACCAACCGACGTTCCGGGACATTCTCGGCGTGCACGCGCGGCAGCCGGACGAGTTCGAGTACCCGATGCGCCTGGGAATGCTCCGCGAGATCGCGGAGGAGCTGCGGACGGGCGCGGAGTGGCGCGCCCAGTGCGATCGCTTGGTGGCGGAACTCGCAGCCCTGCGGGCGAGGCTCCCGTGAACCACGCCATGAAGTGGGCCGGCGTGAATCGCCTGAAGGAGCGCATCGAGAAGCGGCTCGGCCTCACATACCCGGAGGCCGACGCCGACGTCGCCGTCACGATCGAGCTGCTGCATCACTATCTCGCCGATGCGACGCATCTCCGGGTCGAGAAACGTCTTATGTGGCGTGAAATCAATCTGCATGACGACGCGCCCGCATTGATCGCCTACCGGGTCGGCGGACGGAGCGTGTTCCGCGTCGCCCCGCGCGCATGGCGATGGGCGCTCATCGCCGTGTTCGCCATCGCTGCCTTTTCCACCGTGCTGCACGCATTCGTCGTGCGGCTCTGGCCGTAGTCTCACCACACACCACGAGGAACGCATGACCGCACCACCACGGCCTATCGAGGGACTCGCTGCCTGGTCCGACGCGCAGCTCGCCGCCGTCGCCGCCCTGCAGCAGGAAGGGCGCCAGAGCATCGGCGAGCAGTATCGGTCGAACGTTCTCCTGGCAGACGGGACGTTCACCTCGGACCTCGGCGCGATGAAGGTACCGAAGGAGCGCGAGCATCAGGTCTCGCAAATGATCGGCGAACACCGCTGGACGTTCGTCGCGAACGCCGAACGCCTGCTCGTCGACATCATCCCGGCCACGGAGGAGGCGGCGGCCGCGCTCCTGGGCGACGCGGAGACGGCCGAGGATGAGCACGACGAAGGGGAGGGCGCGGAATCGCTCGATCCGCCCTTGGCACCGCAGACCGGCGGCGAGGAAGCGCCACTGCCAGCATTCGAGGAGTCGCCGTCCCCGGAGGAGCCGGAGGCGCCGGCCGAGGCCGAGCCCGCCCCGGAAGGGGGTACGGTGGACGAGCCGGTTCCGGCGACGGTCGGCTGATGCCGGAGGCGGCAACGCGTCGCATGGGGTGGGTGCAGTACCCGGTGACGTGCCCGTCGTGCGGGGTGCGGCTGAAGGAAGCGGCCGTCATCACGCACGGCGGGGCGCTGCGCTGTGAGCGGGGCTGCAGCACGCTGTTGTATGTGCTGCCGGCCACGCATCACGGCGTCGCGTTCGTTGCCGAGATCACGCCGTCGGAAGCGGTCGAGATCCGGGAGCGATCCCTCAGCCTCGCGGCGACGCTCGATTACCTTGGTGCGCGCTTTCCGGAGGCGGCATGATCAATCTGCACGTGGAGGTCTCGGGACTGAACGATATCTCGTCGATGCTCAGCGGGGTGGCGCTGCAGGTCCCGTATGCAGCGTCCGTCGCGATCAACAACACGCTGAACGACATCCAAGCCGCGGTGCGCGGACACGTCCACGAGGCGTTTCATGTTCGCAGCCCGGCGTACATCAACCGCTCGATCTACATCGGGTCGCCGGATCGCGCGCGAAAGGATCGTCTCGAGGGCACGGTGCGCATCAATCCCAATCGGGACGTGTTGGCCAAGTTCGAGGGGGACACGACGAAGACGCCGAAGGCCTCGCGGTCGCTCGCCGTCCCCGTATTCCGCGAGAAGGCGCCGGACATCATCATCCGCCGCAGCGATCCGCTGAGCGTGAAGAAGCTGATGGCCGCGGTGGCCAAGGGCGCGGGCGCGCGTGGGTATGGCGCCGGCGTGGTGGGACAGATCAAGCGGCGGCGCGCGAAGGGGATGCACGGCCCGATGCAGCAGGAGCTCGTGTTCCTGATCAGCAACAGCAAGGGAACGTTCCTCGTCGAGCGCACCGGTGCCCGGCAGACGCGCGTGCTCTACGCGTTCAAGTCGAGTGTGCCGATCACGCCAGACCTGAACTTCGCCGATATCGCGATGCGCACGGCTCTCGATCGATGGGAAGCGAACGCCGAGGCCGCGCTCGACCTCGCGATCGCGACGGCACGATGACGCGGACGATGGTCGCGCGCGAGGTCGCGGGTCCTTCCCGGGGGGTGCCGGCCGAGGGTCCGCGCCGAGCGCGACTTTCGTCTAGCCATAGAAATGGCGTAAATCGTTTCTATTTCTAGACTTACGGCCACTGATCCGCACAGAATGGCCCCTATTTCGCGCCAGCAGGGGCAAGAAGCTCCTACCGAGGTCCAGTCCGGGGTGCTGGCCGCGCTCCTCGGCGTGTCGCAGCGGCAGGTCGCCAACCTCGCGCGCGAGGGCATGCCGCACCACGGCGAGCTGTACCCCGTCGCTGCCTGCGTCCAGTGGTACATCCGGCGCCGCTCCGCCGAGGGAAAGCCCGCGGATGAGCGCACCGCGCGCGCGCGAAAGATCAACGCTGAGGCCGAAGTCGCGGAACTGAATCTGCTCGAGCGGCGCGCGGAACTCATCCCGCGTGCGGTGCACCTCGCGCGCAGTGAGCAATTCGCGCAGCGCCTGTTCGCCGCGATCACGGGAGAGCTGCCGGCCCTGATTCGCGGCGAGTTCTCGGAGTACGACGCCATCACGCTGCAGGAGAAGACGGAGCGGATCGGCGACGGACTCATCGCCGCGTGCCGATCGACGGGAGACGAGATCGAGGGGCCGGCCGAGGAAATCGACACCGGCGATCCCGACGCTGACCAGGTGGCGGCCGAAGAAGATGCCGCGTGGGCCGAGCATGGTGATGTTTCCCGCTAGCGCCCTGCTCGCGGGGCACCGCATCGCGGCGCGTATCGAGCGCGACGTGACGCTGAGCATTTTCCGCACGCCACCCAGGCTCAACGTCCTCGAATGGGCCGAGCGGTACCGGTACCTCTCGCGCGAGGCGAGTCCTGGCATGCCCGGTCGCTATCGCTCGATCGAGGCCCCCTATCAGCGCGAGCCGATGATCGTCGCCAGTGATCCGCGCGTGCGGCTCATGGTCCTCATGTGGGCCTCGCAGCTCGGCAAGAGCACGATCGTCGAAAACATCATCGGCCGGGCCATTCACCTGCGGCCCCGACCGATCATGGTCATCCTGCCGAAGATCGACTTCGCCGAGAACTGGTCGAAGAAGCGCCTCGCGACGATGATCCGCGACACCCCGGACCTCGCCCGCCTGGTGAGCACGGCGAAGAGCCGCGACTCGTCGAACACGCTCCGGATGAAGACGTATCCCGGCGGGTTCATCTCGGTCGCGTCGGCGAACTCGCCGGCCGAGCTCGCCGCCGATGCGATCGCCGTACTCATCGCGGACGAGATCGATCGGTTCGAGGAATCCGCGGGGTCCGAGGGCGACCCCATCGATCTCGGGCGCCGCCGCCTCGCCACGATCGCCGACAGTTTCGAACTCGACACCTCAACGCCCGGCGACAAGGGGGACAGCCGCATCGAGCCGGCGTATGAAGGCGGCGACCAGCGCAAGCTCATCGTGCCGTGTCCGCATTGCGATTACGGGCAGGAGCTGCTCTTCGGGGGGCCGACCATGCCGTTCGGCCTCAAGTGGGACAAGGACAAGCCGGACACGGCGGAATACCTCTGCGAACACTGCTCATGCCTCATCTCCGAACGCGACAAGCGCTGGATGA
>JAYEKC010000160.1:0-3985 GCA_034716715.1 Gemmatimonadota bacterium
GCGATCCGGGCCTTCAGGTATGCGGGATACGGCCCGCTGCACAGCATCCCGGCATCGTGGTTGGCCTCGATGCAGAGCAGGTCCAGTCCGTGGAACGCACGCACCAGGGCTTCCGATGGCTCGCCGAGGTCGTGGGCGATTCCGGCGCGGATTCCGGTCACGCCGTCGGTGACCGCCACGGCCGTCGGTTCGTTCGCGTCGTGGGCCACGGGGACGAGCTCGATCGCGAGGTGTCCCACCTGCGCGTGCGGGCGCGCGAGGCGCGCGCGGTCCCGGACCAGCGGACCAAGGGCGCGCACCGCGCGAAGTGTTCCGGCGCTGCCGATCACCGTCCACGGCCACCGCTTGAGGGCGTGGGGAATGCCGCGCGTGTGGTCCACGTGCTCGTGCGTCACCACCACGGCGCTCACCGATTCCGGCGCCACGCCGGCGGCCTTGAGGCGCTTGGCCAGCGTGCGGGGGCCAATGCCGCAGTCCACGAGGATCCGGGTATCACCCGCGTCCACGAGGATCGCGTTTCCGCTGCTGCCGCTGGCCAGCGACACGACGCGCATTAGCGCCGCCTGCGCCGCGATGCGGGCCCCGATGCCGCGGCGGCCGCCGCCAGCACGACCTTCATGCCCGCCGAGAGGCGTACCTGGCGGCGCTTCATGACCGTGGCAGCCACGGAGAGGAACTTCGCCGGGTTGTACTGCGCGAACGGGGCCCGATCGCCCCAGGCGAACGGCGGCACGTACTTGTCCGGCGTCCGGTCACCGAACACGTTCGCCCCGGCGCCGATGATCGTGCCCGTGGTGAGCCGCGTCCCGATGGCCGTCTTCGCGTGGTCGCCCACGAGCGAACCGAGGAACTGCTGGCCGGTGTCGTGTTCGCCACGCGCATCACGCACGCGCACCGGACCGTAGCTGTTCTTCAGGTTGCTCGTGATCGTCCCCGCGCCGAGGTTCGCCCAGCGCCCGATCGCCGTGTGGCCGACGAACCCGTCGTGGGCCTTGTTCGAGTAGCCGTCCACGACGACGACACTCATCTCACCGCACGCCCGGGAGTGCGGGCCGATGGACACGCACGAGTACCGGCCCCCGGCCAGCCGCGCGTGCGCGGCGATCACGGCCGGACCCGCGATGCGCGCGAACGCCCCGACCCGCGCGCCTTCGTGGACGATCACGTCGCCCTCGGTCGTGTCCACCACGACGTGCGGTTCGACGTACGCGCCCGGTGCCACGACGAGCCGGTGCTCGCCGAGTACCGCCACGTGGTGCGGCGCGTCGCCGTCGCATTCCGTGGCGAGCACGGCGGCGTCGGCGGCCAGCATCGCCGGCAGCGCCGCCACGAGGTCCCACGGCGCGTCCATCCACCAGCCGTCCACGCGCTGGCCGCGCCCCCGCGCGAGGTCGTCGAGGTCGAGCGCCCCGTCGGCCAGTACCGCCGCGTTCAGGGGCGTGGCGAGCGCGACGGCGGCCACCCGGCCTCCCGCGCGGAGCGAACCGCCGGGCGCCAGCGCCGCCAGCCGGTCGCCGGCGCCGCGCAGGGCAGGCGCAAACCGCGCGTTCACGATCACGGTGCCCGTGGACAACGCGCCGCGCACGGCCCGTGGCGCACCCGTCTCGTCGAAGGTGGCAAGGTGCGGCGACGTCGCGGTCCCGCGCGCACGAGTGCCAAGCAGGCGCGACCAGCGTTCCCGGATCGCCAGTGCGCCTGCGCGAACCTCGCCCCACGGACGGGTGAGGGCGAACGGCTCCAGGGCGCGCGCCGCCGCGTCGTCGTAGAGGACGAAGCCGGACGTCATCGCGCCCGCACCGAATCGGGAAGCGACGCCAGGAGGGTCTTGAGATCCGCCGCCCGTTCCATCGTCGTCACCAGGGTCATCCCGTCGAGGGCCACCACCACCAGGTCGTCCACGCCGTAGCACACCACGGCCGGCCCGTCGGCATGGACCACGGTGCCGCGGGTGTCCCGGAGGTGCACGCGGCCCGACGGCGCGTTGCCGTCGTCGTCGCGGCGACGTACGGCCCGCAGCGCCGCCCACGTGCCGACGTCGCTCCAACCGAACGACCCCGGCAGCACGAGCACCCGATCACTCCGTTCGAGGACGCCCACGTCGATGGCGCTGGAGGTCACGGCGCCGAAGAACGCCACCGCATCGTCCGGGTGGGCGGCGAGTGCCGGCGCGACCTCGGGGCAGTGCGCGGCCACCTCGTCGAGCAGGTCGCCGGCGCGCCAGGCAAAGATGCCGGAGTTCCACAGGGCGCCGGCCTCGGTCAGCGCCTCCGCCCGCGCGCGCTCGGGCTTCTCCACGAATCGCTCCACCCGCCGCAACGGGCCCGCCACCATCGCCCCGGGGACGATGTGGCCGAGCGACGGGTCGGCGTGCGTCGGGACGACGCCCACCGTCACCAGCGCATGGTGCGCGACGGCGGCGTCGGCGGCGGCGATCAGCGCCGAGCGGAACGCGGCGACGTCGCCAATCGCCCAGTCGGCGTGCACCGAGACGATTGGCGCGTCGCGCGAGGCGCGCTGCGCCACCTGGTGCGCGGCCCACGCGAGGGCCGCCGCGGTGCCGGCCGGCTGGGGCTCCGCGATGACGTTGCCCGCGGGGAGCGACGGCGCCGCGCGGCGCACGGCGTCAGCGAGGGAGGCGTTCGTCAGGACGAGCGTTCGCTCCAGCGGGGCCACCGGCGCAAGCCGGTCGAGCGTGTCGGCCAGCATGGGACGGTCCGTGACCAGCGGAAGCAGTTGCTTCGGGCGCGCCGGCGTGCTGAGCGGCCAGAAGCGGGACCCGATTCCGCCCGCAAGGATCACCGCCCAGCGTTCGGCCGGCATGTCAGGCGGGTTCCGCGCCCGGCGTCGTGAGTTCGGCCACGCGAGCCAGCAGTCGCTTGGGGCTGAAGGGCTTGGTCAGGAACTCGTTCGCGCCGAGCCGCAGCGCTTCGGCGCGCTGCTCCTCGTGACCCGCGGCCGTCAGGATGACGCACGGCAGGCCCTTCCAGCGCTGGTCGTTGCGCATCCGCGCCAGCACCTCCAGCCCGCTGAGTCCCGGCATCATGAGGTCGAGAACCACCAGCGCGATGTCGGGGTACTGTTCGAGGGCGCGCACCGCGTCCGTTCCGTCACCCACGAGGGTCACCTGAAACGGTCCCTGTTCGAGCTTGGTCTGGATGATGCGCCCGATGTGCGGCTCGTCGTCCGCCACGAGGACGTGCGTCGGCATCAGCGCCGCCGGCCGCGGTCGCTACACGAGCGCCGCAATGTTCGCCCGGTTCCGGCGCAGCTCGTACATCAGTTGGCCCAGGTTGGCCGACGGCTGGACGAGCACGAGCAGCACGGCGTCCTGGGAGAGGCAGCAGACGACGGACATCCCGCCCTCGTGCTCGAGGATCGCCGTCTGCAGGGTGCCGCGGGCGGCGGCCGCTCCGTACTCGTCGGCGAACTGGACGATCGACGGCACGTGGGCCGCGATCTGTTCGCCGTTCACGTGGTCGGCGGCCTGGCTGTCAATGAGGAGGCCGTCCCGTCCGAGCACGACCGCTGCCTCGACGCCCTCGCGTTGCCGGATGGCGCCGACAAGGTCGCGAATCGTTGGCATGCGCGCGCTCCGGTAGAAGTTGTCGAAGTGTACGCTCGGCCCGAATGAAGTCAAGCTGGTGATTCGCTTGAAGTTGGCTCATCGCACGCATACACTTCGCCTCCATCCCATGATGGCATCACTCCGCCGGTTCCGGCGCGCCCGCCGGGCAGCGCCTGCCCTGATCGTCGCCACCGCGGCGTTCGCGGCGTGCAGCGACTCGCTCGGGCTTCCCACGAACTACACGAACTCGGACCAGGCCTACATCGTGTACGCCCTGTCCGGGACCGACGTCAACGCGCCAAGCGGGATGCTGTTCGCGTCGAAGACGATGGTCCGGGTGGACGGGGCGTTCCAGTTCGACATCGCCTTCGACATCAACAAGGACGGCAACGCCGTGGTCCTTCCGGTCAACCAGGTGGG
>JAYEKC010000161.1:0-3983 GCA_034716715.1 Gemmatimonadota bacterium
GCGGCGCGCCGCGGATCATTCGCGGCTGGAGGCCCGAGAGGACGGCGGCGCCGCACTTCTCGCGGTCCACGATGTGCGCCTCCTCGTGCACGAAGAACTCGGTGCCGGGCCTTCCGAGCACCATCAGGGCGCACTCGTTGGCCATCGTGCCCGTCGGGAAGAACAGCGCGGCGTCGCAGCCGAGCAGCTCGGCGGTGCGCGCCTCGAGGCGCCGGACCGTCGGGTCGCCGTCGAGCACGTCGTCGGCCACCTCGGCGTCGGCGATGGCGCGGCGCATCGCGGGCGAGGGGCGCGTGACGGTGTCGGAGCGGAGATCGATCACGGGCGGGAACCGGGCGACGGGAACGCTGGGGATCGGGACGGCGACGTTGAGCTGGGATCGGGACGGCGTCGGGAACGCGGGAAGCGCGACCTTTCGCCTCCCCGGATGTTAACCCCGGCGCATTTCCTCGACGACCTGCGACGCCTGGCCGCCCACGATCACGATGAGGGCGGCGTAGTACACCCAGAACACCACCACGACGATGGTCGCCAGGGCGCCCGTGTACAGCGTGCCGGGGTTCCAGTGGTGGAGGGCGAAGGCGAACGCCCACCGCGCCACCTCGAACATCCCGGCGCTGACGGCGGCGCCCGTGAGGGCCTGCTCCCACCGGACCGAGCGGTTGGGCAGCAGCTTGTACAGCGAGAAGAAGATCGCCAGCAGCAGCGCAAACGCCACGCCGCGGCCGATGGCGTAGGTGACGGGCCGCATGAGGGCGTCGGCGTGCAGCCCGAGGTCGGCCAGGAACGCCACGCCCCGCGTGCGGGCGATGGCCATGTAGGCCGAGGCGGTGATGTAGAGCACGATCAGGACGCTCGCCGAGAGCGTGAGCGCGACATCGTAGAGCTTGCCGAGCAGGATCCCGCGGCCCCGCGGGACGGCGAAGATGCGGTTGAACACTGCGCGGAGGGACCCGAACAGGCGGGTGGAGAACCAGACGAACGCCACCGCGCCGAAGAGGCCCACGGTGCCGCGGGTGCGGGCCACGTCGCGGAGGATGGGGTCCACGACGGAGTGCGACGCGTCGGCGCCCACGGGAAAGAGGTCGCGGATGAACTCGGCCACGGCGGTGTTCGACGCGGAGGCCGACGTGCCGAGTGCGTACCCGAGGCCGGCCGCGAGCAGCAGGAAGAAGGGAACGCCGGCGAGGAGGATGTTGAAGGCCACCCCGCCGGCGAGAAACAGGACGTCGTCGTCCCCGCCCTTCTTCAGGAGGCGCCGGCCGAACTCGGCGACGGCCGGTGCCGACAGGCTACTGCTCCATCACGATGAGGAACTTCGACGGTCCCCAGAACTTCGCGGCGTCCGTGATCTTGAGGCCGCCCTTGATCCGGTTGGACTTGTCGGGCGCCGTCTCGAGCCCAGCCACGTCCTGCCGCGACACGATCTTGTAGGTCTTGTCGGGCTTGGGGAACGCGATCTGCATCACCTGCGTCCGGTCCACGGCGGTGAAGTCCGACGGGTTCAGCGTCGCGGCGGGCACGGCGGTCTTGCCGAGGCCGAACAGGCCGCCCTGCTTCGTGATGATGCCCTTCTTGAAGAGCTCGTCCTCGGTGCCGATCACGTAGTAGACCGTGTTCTTCTCCGTCGTGAGCTCCGACTTCTCCTGGGTGAGCGTCGCCTTCTCCTGCGTCAGCGTCGCCTTCTCCTGCTTGAGCGTGGTGTTCTCCACCGTCAGCGCGTTCACCTGCTCGGTGAGTGAGGCGATCTGCGTCTTCTGGTTGTCGATCATCGACTGGAACGACGCGATGGTGGAGTCGTAGTTCGCGAGCTGCGTGGAGAGGGCCGAGTTGTTCGCCGTGAGGTCGCGGACGCGGTTGCGGCTGGCGGCGAGGCGCGACTCGCTCTCGTTCAGCCGGGCCGTGAGCTCGGCGACCTTTGTCTTGATCGCCTCGCGCTGCTGGGCGGGCGTCATGGTGCTCTCCATCTCGCCCGGCTGGCCCTGCACGGGCTTGCCGGCCGTACGGCTCTTCACCTTCGCGAGCTCGGCGTTGACGTCGGCGATGAACTGCGACGTGGACATCACGTCCTTGAGGAGCGAGTCCTTCTCGGCCGAGATCTGCTGCACCTGCGCCAGCGTCTGCTCGAGCTGTTTCTTCGAGCCATCGCACGCCGCGAGCGCGAGGGCGCCGGCGGCGAGGACGAGGAACCTGCGGGTCATACCGTAAACTCCTTGCGTGAGGGTCGTGCTATTCGCCGGCGTCGGGGTCGTCCGGGGCGGCCTGCACGGCCGGCCCGCCTCCCGACGGCGCCGGCCGGTGTTCGGCCGACGGTCGCACGTGACGCTCGACGGCGGCGGCGGTGCCGCCGACGGCGAGCTGCGTGAACAAAAAATGGAACTTCTCCTCGAGCGCGGCGCCGATCGCCGTCCGCGTCTCCTCGGCCAGGTCCCACAGCTGCCGCTTGAAGGGGCCGAGCGCCTTCTTGCGCGTCTTGTAGTAGAACTGCTCGTCCGAGTCCTTCGCCTTGCGCTCCTCGGCCGCGTTGGCCCGGAGCCAGGCGTAGATCTCGTCGCGCAGGCCGTCGGGCAGGCCGTCGTACAGCATGTTCTGGAAGCCGGTGGCGAGGTGGATCTCCGCCGTCTCGCACTTCGGGAAGTTGTGGAACGCGGCGTCGGGCAGCGTCGAGGCGCCGTGCTGCACCGCCCCGGCCAGGCCGAACTCCTTCCGCGCCACCTCGCCCAGCTCCCGGAGCGTGTTGAAGTCGAGCTTCACGTCCGCGATGGAGCCGTCGGCCAGCACCACGCCGCCATGCGACGTGCCGCTCTGGACGCTGATCTTCGACAGTCCCACCATGCCGTTCGCCTGCGCTGCCAGTGCCCGATTATACCCCGACATGAAGGCCCGGAGTTCCGGAACGGTCGAGTTGGCGGTTCCCACCTCGCCGATCTCGCCGCCCAGCGAGATGGTGACGCCCGTCGGCTCCAGGCCCCGCACGTAGCGGGTGATGTCCACCCCCACCTCGTAGTTGAGACGCTGCTGCGCCTCGAGCGTGGGGTGCGAGAGGTCCACGAGCGTGGAGGTGTCGATGTCCACGTTGTAGAAGCCGGCGTGAACCGCCTCCGTGGCGAGCATCTTCACGCCGTCCACTTCGGCCGCCGGGTTCGCCGCGTACTTCCTGGCGTTCACCTGGAAGTGGTCGCCCTGGATGAATACCGGGCCGCGGAATCCCTCGCGCAGCGCGGCGGCGAGCATCACGGCGACGTACTCCGCCGGCCGCTGGTCGGTGTACGCGATCTCGGACCGTGCGATCTCGAGGATGAACGCCCCGGCCTCGAGCCGGTTGGCCACGCGGAAGATCGCCCGCGCCGTGTCGTACGCCATCCCGCGGACGTTGATCGCGGGCACGGTGAACCCGTGCACCTCGCCGCGGCCGCGGGCGAGGTAGAGGTCGTGGATCGACGCCGGGCGCACGCCCGCGGCCTGGCCGAGTTCCCAGATGAGCCAGCGCGCGACGTCGCGCGCCGCGCCCTCGCCGAAGACCGCCTCGCGGACGAGCGCGTCCATGCGCGACGTGCGGAGCGCCGAGGCATCGGCCACGGTGACCGCCGCGCCGGTGACGGCGACCGCCTTGCCGAAGATGTGCTCGGCGCGCCGGGCCGCCGTGTCAGTGGTCGAAGTCATGGAGCAGTACGGGGTTGCCGGCCGCGCGCCTGCGCGACCGCAAGAAGGGCTTGGCAGCCATTAAAGATGCCGATTTCCGGACGGCGAATCAACGGTTTTCACCCTATTTTCCCCCCATGCCCAACATCGCCGAATTTCATCCCCAGATCGTCCACTTCGTCGTCGCCGGCGCCGGCCTCGGCATCTTCTTCCGCTGGGTGTCGCTGACCGGCCGGTTGCGCTGGACCGACGGTGCGGCAACGGCCCTCATCCTCGTGGGCGCCCTCGCCGCGTGGGCCGCCGTGCATCTCAAGCACGCACGGGTACTTCTCGCCCTTTTC
>JAYEKC010000162.1:0-3980 GCA_034716715.1 Gemmatimonadota bacterium
ACCTGGCACCGGCGCTCCGGGATGCGACCGTCCGATGGGTGATTCTCGATCCGGTGCATCTCTCTGCGCCGGCGTTCGAGGAGGCCGTCTCGATCATCGCTGCGGCAGGCGTCAGGGTTGCGATCTACACTTCGCCGTCCGGCCTCGGCATTGCGCGCATCCTGGATTGCCAGCAGCGGCTCTTGCCGGAGGTGATCCTCCGGGACACCGACGACGACTGGGTCCGGGTCCGCGACATCGTGAAAGGTGACGAGGAGACCGTCGCCGCCCACCTGCTTGCCGCGATCGCTCCGCTCACGTCGCGGTTCGAACACGAGGTGCGCGGAGCAACCCTTGGGCTCTTCGCAGCGCGGCCCGTTCCGGAGGATGTCGGCGCCCTCGCGCGCATCGCGCGCGTCTCGGAGAACACCCTTCGGACCCGTTACGTCGTTGCGGGTCTCGCAACGCCTCACGACCTCCTCGATGTCGCGCGGCTCAGCCGGGCTTTCTACGACCTGCGCGACGGGCGGTCGGTTGACGCAGTAGCCGACCGCTACGGCCTTGGGTCTCGACGAACCGTTGAGCGACGGCTTGCGGCGCTCGGCGCCGCGACGCCGGCGGAAATCCGCGGGTCGCCAGCGACCGCATTTGTGGCCGCTTTGCGCCGCTCAGTGACGCGCCGCCCCTGAAGCGACTCCTGCGGCGGGCGGTGCGCGCAGAGCACTGCCCGTTGGCGACACTGGGCCGACGGGGTGGCGAGGTGGGTCCGATCATTCGCCTGCCGGCGCTGAGGAATGTGTCGCAGTCGCGGGGATTCTGTGGTTGATTCCCGACCCGGCGGACGGTACTTGTCGGAAGTGATTCACCAAGCCTTGCGGCCGCATCTCGGCAGCCAATTCGCCCCGAAGGCCCGAAGCGCCCTGCATCGCAGTGGCACACTTCGTCGGCAAACTGTGGAGGAATGATGGCAAGGGAAGCACGACTTGAACAGGTACTTGGCCCACGCCCGGGTTACCTCTCGCGCTGCGCTACCTCAGCTGTGATGGTTTCCGTGGCAGTTATCGTCACGTCTTGCTCGACGGACAAGGCAGGGGCGCCACGGGAGTTGGCGGTGCCTGATGTAAGGGCGATGGTAACGCCCACCATGACAGCGCGTCTGTCCGACCGTGGGCAGTTCCTGGCACTGTCAACGCCGCTGGACTTCGCCGTTGCCGATGTGATCAGTTCCGACGTCGCAGCGGACCTCGCCGAGAAATACGTCAGAGTCTTTGGCCCATTCCTGCGGCATCCGTGGGAGGATCAACATGGGTCAAGGATCGACTTCGCCGCACTAAAGCGTGGCCCGCGGGTCGTCCGGTCTGACTCTCCAATCGGGGCGACGCCCGCCGACGCTGGTCGGTCCGCGTTAAAGGCATGGGGGCCCTACTACCTTGTCGACCTCCTGGGTCCCGGCGAGACCAGGCGGACGATGACCGTGGGCGTGTCGGTCTATGCATCCGACATTGAGATCACTGAGCGAGGTATCCAGGCGACAGGCCCTTGGGGCAACGAATTTCGCGTGTGGGTTGCCGGCCCAGCGGATATCGGAGAGCCCAGAATGTCGCCGGAGGAAGCGGTCCGTGTCGCGTATCTGGCCTTCGGTGCACGAATCCGCTCGGTGCCGACGTTCGTGAGGGTGGCACCAGACGTCGCACCCGAGATCGGGCGGTGGCGATTGGAACTAGAGCACCCCGTGCCGATGCAGAACCTCGCGACCGCCCGCCGCGTGCTTGGTGACGTTGTCTTTGTCGATCGCGACGGGAGGCTTGAGATTGCATCCAAGGAGGAGACCCGGGGGGGCGTGTTGCGTTACGTGTCCACCGCAACGGGACGTGTTGCGACGGCGGCGACACAGCTTCGGCCTGGCCTTGCGCTGAGCTTCGATCCAGTTACGCCCTGACCCCCTTCGCAATCCCGAGGAACGCATCGATGAACATTCAGCGACTTCATGTAGTCGCCATCGCGGTAACTCTGGCGACGGCCGGTGCACTGGCGTGCACGAGCATGGTCGACGTCGTTCACTCCACGCATTCAGGGTGCTCTGAAGGGCACAATAGCGCGTGGACCACATATGTGGGTGGGGTAATCTCGCACAGCGACAGCCGTTCGTGCCCAGTCGGGCTGAACGTCGGTGGGGCAGCAACGTCTGCCGCCAAGGTGTACGACACGACGGCGCCGAACTACGGATATGGTACTGCGCAGACAATCAGCGTCACCACAACGCCGAATGCGTATACCTTCTACGACTACACGTGCAGTGGAGCCTTGGCTTACCCCAATGAGAGCTACTTCTACTGGGGGTCCCCGCGGTCGGGGAGTAGTTCGCTGTACGATTGGCAGGCTGACCCCACCGTAAGCTGGACGGTGTCGACCAACCCCGAGTACCTTTGCCACGGCGTCTTCACGTCGGCGACAACGAATCCAGTGCTCGCCGTGATCACGGTCAGCTACTCCATGTTTTAATAGGCCGCTCCGATCCCCTGCTGGGGCCTACCTCTGCGGCCGATAGCACCGATCGGACCAATGGCTCTCATGCGTCGCCGGCTTCCGTGGCTACGAACAACGGTTGGCGTTGCCGTGTGGTTCGCGGCGGCATGCCGGTACGCCACCGAGCCGGATTCGGGCCCGCCGCTCCGGCCAGACGTGCGGCCTTGGGTCACTCCGAACGTCGCGGCGCTCCTCAACGCCTCAGGCAATTTTGTGCTGAGCGACCCTGCGCCGGATCCGGGAAACGCCCCGGTTTCAACCCGGCAGATCTTGGTCGTGGCACGATTGATCGTGCAGGCATTCACCATTTCGCCGTCAGCCCGCACCGTATCGGCGGCTCTCGGCGGAACGACGCAGCGTGCAGCCATCGAAGACGTTTACGGGGCACCGATTGACTGGAGCAGTGTCGCCTTGGCGCCTTGGCCACTTCATGCCCGGACGCCGGTTGTGTCCGTGGCCGATTCGATTCCAGACTCCATGCGCCGCGCGCTTGGCTCGCGTACCCATATCCTTCTCTATGCCGGTTCGGCGGCCATAGCCGATCTCGCGCTGTCAAACAGCTTCGCCGATGTGCTGCTCACGGCCGACTCGACGGCGTTTGCGCAACCTCCACCGTCCGAACTGATCCGGATTTCCGGCATCCCCGGCACCCTCGGTGACACGGTTCCACTCCTGCCCGAAGTGGCTGTTAGAGACGTGGCCGCACGGACGGGCGCGAAAGTGGACCGGCCTCCTCAACTGTTTCTTCCATGGAACGATCTTGGGCCCGTGTTCTCGCGGTGGGCCATTCACACGGATCGTGACGTGTCGCTGGTGCGCTACGATACCGGAGAACCGATGCTCACACGCGATATCCTCGTTGGCGTCGGCACCACTACATCACCATTCGGGCTCGTAGAATGGTATGTGCCGGCAGCTCAGCAGCCGACCACGTCGACTCGATCATTTGTCCGCCCGTCCGACCAGAGGATCGATTCCGTCGTCGTTCAGCTGGCACGCGATGTGCCGACAAACGTTATACGCGTGCGGCGACCGTAGGCGTAGATCACTTGCGGTCCGCTGTGCACGTCGGATGGCGCAGATCGCGCAGGGGCTCTCGCAGGATATCGTAGTTGCGCCGGTGGCCGTCCGTGGGGCGATAAGTCGCTTCAACCTCGATGACAACGATGGGGGCCAGCCAGCCCGAGCTGGGTACCGCTCCGCTCGACGTTTCCCCATTTGTGGACCGGAGCGGCGACCGGCCCCCTGAGGTTGATCGCACGCGGCAAGCCGTGCGTCATACCGTCGGCGACGCCTACTTTCGGACAGTCGGAGTTCGCCTGATCTCGGGTGTTGGATTTGATGCCCAGGCACAGCGCGGAACGACTCCCGTTGTAATGGTCAGCCGCGCACTGGCGCAGGCCCTTTGGCCCGGACTTGATGCGTTGAGGCACAGCGTGCGGATCGGGGTAGGTGAAACGCCCGCCGTGGTCATC
>JAYEKC010000163.1:0-3980 GCA_034716715.1 Gemmatimonadota bacterium
CGCCTCGCGCTCGAGTGCGCGCTCGCGCTCGCGCACGTGCCGCTCCCGCTCCGCCATGCGCGCCGACCGGGCGGCGTAGCTCTCCTCGCGGTCGGCGGCCTCGCGCTCGCGATCCTCGAGCGCGCGCTGCCGTCGCTCGAGGTCCTCCAGCAGGGCGGCGGCGGTGCGTTCGGCCTCCGGCACGCGCGCCTCGGCGCGCCCGACGATCTCCGCGGGCATCCGCAGCCGCCGCGCGATGTGGATGCCGTACGATCGCCCCGGGACGCCGTTCAGCAGCCGGTAGGTGGGCGCCAGTTCACGCTCGTCGAACTGCAGCGACGCGTTCACGACGCCGGCCACCTCGTGCGCGAGGTCCTTCAGGGCGCCGAGGTGGGTGGTGGCCACGGTCAGCGTGCCGCGCCGCGTGAGCGTCTCGAGCACGGCGCCGCCGATCGCCGCCCCTTCCGTCGGGTCGGTGCCGGACCCCAACTCGTCGGCGAGCACGAGCGACTCCGCGGTGGCGCGCTCGACGATCTCCACGAGGTTGCGCACGTGGCCGCTGAAGGTCGAGAGCGACGCCTCGATGCTCTGCTCGTCGCCGATGTCGGCGAACACGTGGTCGAACAGCGGGATGGTGGACCCCGCGCCCACGGTGGGCGGCACGCCGGCCTGCGTCATGAGCGACAGCAGGGCGAGGGCTTTCAACAGTACGGTCTTGCCGCCCGTGTTGGGGCCGCTCACGAGCAGCGTGCGCTCGCCCGCGTCGAGGCCGAGCGAGAACGGCACCACCTCGAACCGTCCCTGCACGAGGAGCAGCGGATGCCGGCCGTCCACGATGGCGAGTCCCGCGGTCGGGACGCCGGGCATGGCCGGCTCGCACCGGTACCGGAGGGCGAATCGCGCGCGGGCCACGAGCGAGTCGAGCGTCACCAGCGCGTCGAGAGCGGCCGCGAGTTCGGCCTCGCGCGGGCGGAGGTCGTCGGTGGCGGCGCCGAGGATGCGGTCCACCTCGCGCTGCTCGGCCGTCTCGAGCTCGCGAATGCGGTTGCCGAATTCCACGGCGGCCGGCGGCTCGACGAACACGGTCGCGCCCGACGCCGAGCTGTCGTGCACGATGCCGCCCACGGCCCCGCGTCCCTCGCGCCGCACGGGAATCACCCAGCGGCCGTTGCGCATCGTCACCGACCCGTCGTCCACGCGGTGGTGCGACTCGAGCCCGCCCATCACCTTCTCGAGCAGGCGGATCAGCTCCGCCTCGGCGCCGCGCAGCTGGCGGCGCAGCCGGCGGAGCTCCGGCGACGCCGCGTCACGCACCATGCCGGCCTCGTCCACGATCCGGTCGAGCGCGGCCTCGACGTCCGGCGCGGCAGGCAGGGATGCGGCGAGCGCGGCCAGGGCCGCCACGTCGGTGCCGCGCGACGCGGCGCCCTTCAGCGCGCCGGCCGTGACGCGGGCGCTGGCGAGCAGCGTGGCGGCGCCGCGCAAGTCCGGTCCCGACCAGCGGCTCCCGGCAATCGCGAGCCGGGCGATGGCGGCGTCGAGGTCCGGAATCGGCGCCGCGGGCCACGGCTCCTCGCCGCCGAGGAGGCGGCGCGCCGCCTCCACGCGCCCGTGCTCGGCGACGATGGCCTCGTACGCGCGCGTGTCGCCGCGCGCGACGGCGGCGGGCCGCAGGGATCGCACGCGCCCGGCGCCAAGGGGCGTGGCGGCGAAGCCCGCCACGGCGTCGAGCACGTCGACGAACTGCAGGGTGGCGAGCGTGCGGGCGTCGGCCGCCGAAACACAAAACCCGAACGGGCGATCGGGATCGCTCATTCGGGTTTGCGGGTCCTGCGAACCTTCCGGGCTCACGCCAATACCAGCTCCCTGCGGGGTGCAGCCGACACTAGACGGGCCGGGTGCGACGGTTCTTTCGCATCGCGGCGTTCAGCTTTCGCTTGCGGCGTTCGCTGGGCTTCTCATAGTGACGGTGCTTCCTGAGGTCCGAGAGGATTCCGGCCTTCTCGCACTTCTTCTTGAAGCGCGTGAGGGCCCGCTCGAAATTCTCGTCCTCGTGAATGATGACTTCCGACAAACTCTTATTCCCCCCTTGGGTGGCGCAAAGGCGCCGGATATGAGCCTCGTAAGATATGCTGGGGAAGAGATATCCTGCAACGGTGAGGGGCGCGGGTGAGGGGTGAGGGGTGGTGAGGGGTGAGGGGTGAAGTTACGGCCCCCCAGCGCTCGATATCCCGACACTGGGTCCGAGGCGGGCCGCAACAGAACGGGCTTGGCACCGCGGATTTGTGCGTGTTTCAAACTGCTCCGCGGCCTCACTCTTCCTGCATGGCGACGCTTCCCGACGACCCGCAGCTCAACGCCTGGGTTGCGCTGCAACCCGATGACGTGACCGGCGACCCGCTGTGGAAGCTCGACGCATACCGGCATGCCGCGTTTCTCGTGACGCTGGCTCGCGGTGACGCCGCGCGCGCAGCGGGCCACCCCGTGTGCCGCGACGTGGCGCCGCAGCTGCTGCGGGCTGTCACGTCGGTGGCGGCGAACGTCGCCGAGGGCTACGGACGGCCCACAGTGCCGGACCGGCTTCGGTTTCTTTCGTTCGCCGCCGGGTCGGTGCGCGAAGCGCACATGTGGTACGAGGCCGCGGAACCGGCGCTCTCGGTCGTGATCGTTCGCGACCGCTGCGCTCGCCTCGCACGCACCCGTCGGATCCTCCTCGGCCTGCTGTCGCGCCTGCGGGCAAACGCCGGGAAGCGCGTGGAGCAGTGGTGAAACGAGGGGCGCGGGGGGGGGTCCCCTGCCCCCTCACCCCCTCACCACCCCTTACCCCTCACCCCTCACCACCCCTCACCCCTCACCGCCCCTCACCCCTCACCCGCCCCCCTCACCGCTTGGTTTGATTTATGAACCCGCCGATATCCTCCGTCAGCGCCTTGTGCGCCGACGGCCGGATGTAGATCATGTGCCCCGCCTCGTAGTAGCCGTACGACACCCGGTCCGTGACCTGTTTGTCGAACGCCAGGTGGGTGAAGTTGTACTCGGCACCGCCCATGATCGTGGCCATGTCGTAGTAGCCGATCGCCACGAACACCTTGAGAAACGGGTTGCGCGTCATCGTGCCACGCAGCGCATCGGTCATGTCCATGTAGCTGTTCTGCACGTACGTCCACGGCCGTACGTTCCCCGACGTCGGGTACCGCAGCTCAGTCGTCCACTTGAGCTCGTTCTTCAGGTAGTCCTGGAACGTCTCGGTGTACGGCCCCTGCAGCGCCTGGTTGGACGGGTCGAACTCCTGGTTCTCGCCTGCCGCGTCCACGTCGAGCGCGGTGAAGCGCCCGTCGAGCCGCCCGATGGTGAGCCGCTTGTCGCGCAGGAGCTCCTTCCGGAACCGCCCGGCGCTCACGCGCAGGTTCGCCTCGAGGATGAACGGCGCCGACACGCCCGTCAGGCGCGCGAGCTTCGCCGCCGTCGCCGCCCTCTCCGCATCGGCGAGCGTGTTGCCCTTCGTGAGCGCCGCCAGGTAGTCGCCCCAGGCGAACGTGCGGGCCTCGTCCACCACCTGCTTCAGCGTCTTCGCCTGCACATCGGCCGGCAGCTTCTTGTGGTACCAGGCGTCGGCCGCGAACGTCTCGATGTTCGCGGCCCACGCGACGTCGTTCTCCAGCCCGGGGTCGAGCGTCTGGTAGGTGAGCAGCGACGAGATGAGCACGATGCCGTTCAAGTCGATGCCGTGGCGCTGCTGCAGTTCCTTCGAGAGCCCCGCGGAGCGGATGGTACCGTAGCTCTCGCCGATCAGGTACTTGGGCGAATTCCAGCGATTGTACGTGGTGAGCCAGCCGTTGATGAACTCGCCGAACGCCCTGAGGTCGCCCTCCTGCCCGTGGAACTGCGCGGGACTGATGCCGGGCGCCGTGCGGCTGTAGCCCGTGCTGATGGCGTCCACGAACACCATGTCGGTGGACTCGAGCAGCGTGTACGGGTTGTCCTCGAGCACGAACGGCGGC
>JAYEKC010000164.1:0-3976 GCA_034716715.1 Gemmatimonadota bacterium
CCGCCGTGCCCGAACCTCCCGGCCAGCCGCGCCCGCCCAAGCCCATCACTCCCAAGCCGCGCCCACTTCCCGACCCGACGTCGACGGTGGCCGCCGACGTGGGCGCCAAGCTCGCGCGGCCGGGGTGCCGCTACTGTGGCCAGCACCTCCCACAGGGCCGCGACGTTCGGTTCTGCCCGCACTGCGGACAGGACCTCGCGGTCCGCCGCTGCGGGGCGTGCAGCGCCGAACTCGAGCCGGGGTGGAAGTTCTGCGTCGCCTGCGGGCGCGCCGCCACGGCGTGACGATGCCCGGCACCGGGATCCGCGCGTTGGCGACGCTTGCCCTCGCGGCCGCGGCGGCCGCGACGGGTGCGGGGCGTGCCGGCGCACAGGACCGCGGCTGGCCCGTGAAGACGCGCGAGCACGTGGACCTGTGGCTCCACGGGTTCGCGTTCGTCGCGCCCGACTCGTCTCCCGTGCCGCTGTACCGTGCCGGCTATCGCGAGGCGATGATCGTGGCGCGCAACGCGGCCTCGGCCGTGACCGACCTCGACGCCAACGCCGACCTGCTCCGCGCCGCGATCAAGGGCCGGCCGTCGCTGCTGGGCGCCCAGTTCCTGGCCCTCGAGTTCGGGACGTGGGCCGATCTCGAGGGCGCGCTCGACGCCTTCGTGCGCGCCGACGGCGACCCACGCCGCGCGCCGGGCAACGCCGCCGAAGTCGTGGCGCGGCTGGGCACGGTGTTCCGCTCGGGCGAGGACCGCGACTTTGCGCGCCGCTACCTGGCGTCGCTGCGGTCGGAGCGCGACCGGTTCCACCACCAGTGGTGGATCGCCGAAACGCGCCGCCGCGACGCGGCGCTCGTCGCCGTGGATTCGCTGTGGCGGAACCGGTTCCGGCCGGCGCTGCAGCCGTTCCTCAGCCACACGCAGCAACGCGACGGCGAGATCATCCTCTCCACGGTCCTCGAGGCGGAGGGCCGCACGGTACATGGCGGCAAGTCCGGGAACACGATCGTGGTGGGCTTCCCGGAAACGCGCGACCGTGCGGCGGACGCCATCTATTGCCTGCTGCACGAGCTCGTGGGCCCGGTCACCGCCGCGGCCGTGGCCGACAACGTGACGCCGGCGCAGGTGCGGTCGGGCCAGGCCGACCGCTACCAGTCGCTCGCGCTGGTCCGCGGTGGCGCGCTGCTCGCGGCGCGGCTTGGCGCCGACGTCGCGAGCGGGTACCTGCGCTTCTACCTGCGCGCCACGGGCCATCAGGTGGAAGGAGACGTGGCGGCCGCGTTCGCCGCGGCCTTTCCGCTGCCGGACGCGATATTGGCGTCCATCGAACGGCAGGTCGCGGTCGCCTTCAGCGGGATCTGACGTGGCGAACGAGCCGATGGCCCCCGTGGCGCTGTCCCGGGCGGCGCTCGAGCGGGTGCTCGCGCGCGCGGCCGAGCTGCAGGCGCGCGGCGGCGACGACGAGCCCGGGCTGACGGAGGCGCAGCTCGTCGAAATCGCGGGCGAGGTGGGCCTCACGCGCGAGAACGTGCGGCAGGCGATCGCCGAGGAGCGCGCCCGCGCGGACCTCGCCCCGGAATCGGGCGCGGCGCACTCCATGCTCGGCGCCGCCGTCATCCAGGCGGCACGCACGGTGCCGATGGATGCGGCGCGTGCGTTCGCCGCGATGGACGCCTACATGCAGCGCACCGAAGCGCTCCAGATCCGGCGCCGCCAGGCCGACCAGCTGTCGTGGGAGCCGCGGCAGGATTTCGTGGCGTCCATCCGCCGCGCGCTCCGCATCGGGGGCCGCGGGTTCCACCTCGCGGCCGCCACGGAGGTGCGCGCGCTCGTGGCGAGCATCGACGGCGGCCGGGCGCACGTGCGGCTCGTCGCCGACCTCTCGGGCGCCCGCAGCCAGCGCGCCGCCGGCGCCGTGATTGCGGCGGCGGCGGGTTTGCTCGTGGGCCTCCCGGCGTTCTGGCTCGCGACGAATTCCGGCCTGGTGATTGCCGCCGCGCTCTCGCTCGTCCCGGCGCTCGCGCTGCCGCTCGGCGCGGTCACGCTCGCCCGCCAGAACTTCCGTCGTCAGGTGACCCGCGCGCAGGTGGCACTCGAGCAGGTGCTCGACCGCCTCGAGTACGAGGAGCCTCGGCGTGGGTGACGGTCATCCGGCCAGCGGCGACCTCGCCGCCGCGGAGCGCTGGGCGCGGGAGATCCTCCCCGCCGTGTCGCGGACCTTCGCGCTCTCCATCAGGTTCCTGCCGGGGACGCTCGGGCGCGCCGTGATGACCGCGTACCTCCTTGACCGCATCGCCGACACGGTGGAGGACGACGGCGCCACGCCGGCCGCGCGCAAGGCCGAGTTGCTCGACGCCTTTGGGGCCGCGCTCACCGACGCGGCGGCGGCAAACGCGTTTCCCGCCGCCGCGTTCGCGGTGGCCGGCGATGCGGCGCACGTGGATCTCGTGCGCCACGCGGACCGCGCATGCCTCCTCCTCCGGTCGCTGCCGCCGCGCACGAACGCCATCGTCGTGCGCTGGGTGCGGGAGATGGTGGCGGGTATGCGGAAGTTCGTCCTGCTGTACCCCGCGGGCATTCGCATCCAGACGCTCGCGGAATACCGCGAGTACTGCTTCTACGTCGCCGGCACGGTGGGCTGCATGCTCACCGACCTGTGGCGCGAGCACTCCGCTGCGATCGGCGACCGCGAGTTCGCCGGACTCTGGGACCGGTGCCAGCGGTTCGGCGAGGCGCTGCAGACGGTGAACATCCTCAAGGACATCGCGTGGGACGCGGAGCACGAGAACGCGATCTACATCCCGGCGCGCGCCCTCGCCGAGCACGGCAGTGGACACGACACGCTGCTCTCGGCGGCGCACCTCGAGGGCAACCAGGCCGCCGTCGCCGGATTCATCGACCTCGCGTGGGCCGACCTCGACGAGGCGCTGGAGTACCTGTACCGGGTGCCGCGGCGCGCCGTGGCCATCAGGGCGTTCTGCGTGCTGCCGCTGCTCTACGCGTACGCCACCCTTCGCGACCTGGCGTCGTCGCGCGCGATGCTCCGCGCCGGCGGGTCGGTGAAGATCTCGCGGGCCGAGGTACGGTGGCTGATGATGGCGGGCCTGGCGTGCCTGTGCAGCAACCGCGCGCTGGCGGCGCTCGTGCGGCGCGTGCGGTTGCGACCGTTCGTGCCGCCCGGCATCGGCGCGGCCGCGCCGGCCGCCGCCGGCTGACCCGCCCGGGGGGTGCGGCCCTCCGCGCCGCCCCCCGCTTGCCACGCCGACACGGCAGTTTGCCAACCCGACAAGCGCCCTTGTCATTTCGGCAACCCGGCCATGGCACGCGCGTTGCAACTCATCTGGTGTGTGCGCGGTCCGGAGGCGTCCGGCCGCCCGGCCAGGCCCCCGCTCGGGGGCGGCCGCCAACACGCCAACCGGAGGGCTTGTCAGGTGTACACGACCTACTATCCGACCCTGTTCGACCGCATGCTTGACTGGAGCCGCCAGATGGACGACGCGGTGTCGCGCACGTCCACCGGGCTCGCTGACGCGCCGGTCCGGGGCCAGCTCTGGCTGCCGACGGTGGACCTGTACGAGACCGACACCGAGTTCGTGATCTCGGCCGACCTGCCCGGCGTGCACCAGGAGAACGTCGACATCCAGTTCGACCGCGGCACGCTCACGATCTCCGGCACGCGGGCCGCGACGCTGCCCGTGCAGAAGGAGAACGGCCAGCTGCGCGTGTTCTCGAGCGAGCGGCTGAGCGGCAGCTTCTCGCGCTCGATCCGCCTGCCCGAGCACGTGGATGCGGAGCACATCGAGGCCGCGTACGCGCAGGGAGTGCTGACGCTGAAGGTCCCGAAGGCGAAGGGTGCGCTGCCCCGCAAGATCACGATCAAGGCCGCCGAGTCTGCGCCGGCGTTGACGAAGTAACAGCGCAGTGATGGGACCCGGGGAGAATTCTCCGCCGGGTGAGGGGCGCGGGTGAGGGTGAGGGGTGGTGAGG
>JAYEKC010000165.1:0-3962 GCA_034716715.1 Gemmatimonadota bacterium
CGACGCTCTTCCTCTGCCTCAGCCCGAGAAATGAGCGTCCAGTAAAGCTCGGCGAGGCGTCGCACCTCGTCGCAGTCGCCAAAGGGGAACGAGGATGGGCGTGTCGCCAGAACGCCGCTCACAGAACCGACGTCACCCTTAGGTGGCGGACTCCGGCGCGAAGCGCGCGGCGGCGCACCGGTCGAAGGGCCCCCACGGGCCGGCGACCCGCGATCGAGCACCTCGTGGAGACTCAGCCTGTCTGGTGCAAGCACAACGAACTGGAGGCGTGCGTTATGTCCAATCCCTGCCGCTGTCATCACCTCAGTGACGGTCGCCGTCCGCCCGGTGTCCGACCTAAGTCGAGTGTGAACATAGACATCTCGGCGGCCCCCGTTGCACATGGTTCCATGCCAGGTTTCTCCCTCAACGATTAGGGTTACGAACGCCCTCTTACCGGCCGACAGGTGGAGGGAGTCGCTACGATGAAATGCTAGCTCCAGCGTGGGCCTGGAGAGGTTCGGCTGGATGTTCCTGACGGTGGCGTTCAGATACATGGCTGTCCTTCGAGAGGGTAGTTCGAGGCTTGCCGGCGTCTGAAGGAAAGCGAATACGGGGCGGGCGCCGTCCCGAGGAACATGAAGCGCCCGCCACCGGTGTTAGGTTGCGCCACGCGGACGTGCGCCAGTCATTCGTTGCCAAGCGAGGAGCCGCCGGGCTGCCGTCAGTGCCAAGGCTACATGTGCACGCGACTCGGCGAATGGTCGCTCCAACTCAAGCTCAGGGACGTCGATTCGCAGCACAAGCGATTTGCTCGCCTGTTCGATGCGCATTCCAGACTCTAGCGCGGCGCCATAATGGTCAACGAACCATGCGCCGTGCTTACCCATTCCTGTCGGCCGGAACCTCGAGGAACGGATTCCGGTTCACTACCGCCGTGCCGGTTGTGCGGTCCTTGACCTCGTATTCCGCGCCCAGCGAGTAGCGCACCCACGCCTCGTCGGTGAGCGCGATGGGAATCGCACGGGTGCGGATGTTGAGCACCACGCGGGCCGCATGCTGGCCCTTCCCGTACGCGGCGTCGCAGTTGTCGAGGAAGCGCGTGGCGAGTTGCAGCGGAAAGTCTCCCAACCCGGGCGCGTCGACCACGGCGCGGTCACTCGCGCCTTCCAGTTGTCGAATCCACGAGAGGTCGTATTCGCCTGCGGCCGGCAGCCCGGCCGGCATGCCACCGAGCGTCAGCGCGCCGGGCGCGGAGAGGGCGAGTGAGTAGCCGCCGAGGCGTGTGAGGAAGGTGCGACGCGAATGATCGTCGGGTCGCTCAACCATATGTCATCGCTCCCTGCTGGATCATTCCGCAGACCTTTGGCGAGGTTTCAGGGTCGACCCAGACCTGCCGGCGGCGCCCCCGGGTGGGTAGGCCGAACGCTCACTCGCGGGCTTCCGCCGCGATGTCGCGCTCAGGCGTGTTTCAGGGGACTGAGTCACCTGCCCATTTGCCGCTGAGCTGCTCGGGGTAGAAGTACATGTCGACGACGGACCAGCGATCCCCGCCGGCCGTTCCGTGCACCGATACCACGACCTGCTGGAGGCCCGGCGGCCGTCCCATGGCGCGGAACAGCGCGCGGGCAATCTGGCGGCCGAGCACCTTGGGCGGCGGACATCCATCCGCCTCGGCGGCCGTCACGGGCGGGCCGAACATCCACGTGCCCGCCCGCTCCCCGGCGGCGGTGTACGACGAGTCGGTGAACACCAGCAGAACCGAGTCCGTCCCGAACAGGGCGTATCCGTCGAAGGGATACCGGCCCGCCCTCGCGGTGACCGCCGTCCGCAATGGAGGCGCCATGGCGGAAGCGGGCTTGACGGCGCGGCTGAACGCCAATGGTGCGTTCGCGGCCTGTGCCGGCGCGCTGCCGTGCAGCAGGATGCTCAGGCCGGCTGTCAACGCGAGTCGGTGCATGGCGCCTCCGGTGGCCAGCGTCCAAGCCTAGTCTACCCCGTCAAGGCTGAACACGCGAGCGCACGGCATCCCAACGGTGGCGCAAATCGTGCCACGTGTGCCGGCGGCGAGCCTATGCCTCCTGAGGCGTTTCAAGATGATGCCGCACGCAACGAAAGGATGACACTGTCAGCAGCGCGCGGCGGCATCTTGCGGCATGGTACTCGAGAAAGAGCGGCGTGCGCGGGAAGACGCGCTGACGGCCGAGGCGATTCGCGAAGTTGGTGTGCTGCTCGTCGCCCTGGCCCCACTCGACCTGACGTTCGGCAACGTCAGTTTGCGGACGGTCGTCGGAGCATTGTTTTTCGTTCTGCTGGGACTATACTGTTTCAGGGTCGGCCTGAGAATGGAGCGAGACAGTGGACAGGCCCATTAGCCCCTGGCTGGGGTATGCGATCGTCTTCGGCGCGATCTGGCTGATTGTGACGCTCGCGTACGTGCGCAACCGGCTCTGGGTCCGGCGGCGCGAGCGCGAGGGCGACACCGAGGCACCTGCCCGCTAAGCAGGCCCCCCGGGCGCTTCTCGCGAGTCAGCGGCTCGCTGCCAGGCGCGCGCGGAGCTCGGCCGCCCAGTTGTGCAGTACCACAATCTCCTCGCTGTCGCCCACGGGCCGGAGGAGCAGCACCCTGCGTTGACTAGATTTCACAGGATCGGCCCGCGGCCGCGGTGGCGTGGCTTGAGGAGCTTCTCGAGCGGACGGCGACGCTGAGCCGGTTTCCACGGCGCGGACCCAGGGTCCCCGAAATCAACCGGCCAGAGTACCGTCAGATCCTCCACGAACCGTACCGGATCATCTACCGCGTCGATCACACGCAAGTGGTGATTCTCACGCTTCGCCACTCTCGACGAGAGTGGGACCCCGCCGAGATTCCCGATGGCGGGGGACCCTGAGTCGGAGTTGTCGGCGGCCGTGCGAAGAATCGCCCTGCCCAATCGCGTGACGCTGTCATACGTGGACCAGGGCCGCGGCGCGGGACCCGCAATCGTGCTCCTCCCCGGCCTGACCGATTCCTGGCGGAGCTACGAACGCGTGCTCCCGCACCTGCCGGACTCCCTTCGCGTCATCGCGGTGTCGCTTCGCGGCCACGGCGACTCGGACAAGCCCGCGAGCGGATACGGAGCCCGGGACTTCGCCGGTGACGTGACGGCACTGCTCGACGCGCTTGGGATCGCGCGCGTCGTAGCCGTCGGTCACTCGTCGGCGGGCCTGGTAGCGCAGCGCCTCGCCATCGACCACCCCGAACGGACGGCCGGCCTGGTGCTCGAATCCTCCTTTTGCACCCTGCGCGGACGAGCGGACCTGCAGGAGTTCGTCGCCACGACGATGCTCCCGCTGCAGGACCCGATCGACCCGGCGTTCGTGGCGCGGTTTCAGGAGGGGACGATCGTGCAACCGGTTCCACGGCCGTTCCTGGCCGCCATGGTCCAGGAGAGCCTCAAGATGCCGGCGCGGGTGTGGAGGGAAGCGTTCAGCATCCTGCTGGTTGAGGACCACGCGTCGGAGCTCGCGGCCATCCGGGCGCCCACGTTGCTGATCTGGGGCGACGGCGACGCAATCATCGGGCGGGCGCAGCAGGACGTGCTTCGCTCCGCTCTCACGGGGTCACGGCTGGTGGTGTACGCCGGCGTCGGGCACACGCCGCATTGGGAGGATCCAGGCCACTTTGCCAACGACCTGCTGGCGTTCGTGACAACGCCCCATCATCGCCACTGATGCTGACCCGCAACAAGAGCCGCAGTCCCGCGAGCATCGCGGTCGAGTTGCGGCGGACCACCGGCAAACCCACATTCTTCCCGTCCTCCTCCCCGGAGTCAGCCATGCGTGGAGTGCCCGTCGTCCTGGCCAGTGCCGTCGCCATCGTCGCCTGCACACCGGCGCCCCCACCGCCCCCGGACGTTGCGGCGGTAAAGGCCCAGATCGAAGCGTCCAACAAGACGTTCCTGGCCAACCTGCAGAAGGACGATGCCGCGGCCGCGAGCATG
>JAYEKC010000166.1:0-3949 GCA_034716715.1 Gemmatimonadota bacterium
TCGGCCGCGACTTGACGGCGCTGACGGGTCGGCGCATCGTTTGGGCGGCGCCGGTCCGCGCCCAACCTCCGCGACCCCTCCCCAGCAGGGGTCCACGGCGAGGCAAAGGGGGGCACACCCCCGGATCTCGATCGTCCGACCCTTGCGTCATCGCGGCGCAATTGCTGGGGAGTTCGCCGCGGTGCGTCCAAAGGGAGAGACGATGACCCGCAACAAGGATTTCAAGCGCCTCGTGCGCACGCGCATGCGGAAGACCGGCGAGTCGTACACCGCCGCCCGCGCGCAGATGCTCCGACGTTCCTCGCCACCACTTGCGGCCACGCCGGGGCCCGCGGCCACGCCAGGGCACGCGGCAACGCCAGGACCCGTCGACTACGCGCGCATCGCCGGCATGTCCGACGCCACGATCAAGGCGAAGACCGGGTGCGCCTGGGACAAATGGGTGAAGTCGCTCGATCACCACGGCGCGGCCAAGATGGCGCACCGTGACATCGCCGCGCTCATCCGCGACAAATACAAGACATCCAACTGGTGGACGCAGACCGTCGCCGTCGGGTACGAACGCATCCGGGGCCTGCGCGCCACGGGCCAGCGGCGGGACGGGACGTTCAGCGCGAGCAAGTCGCGCACGTTCCCCGTGCCGGTGGCGAGGCTCTACGACGCCTGGGCCACGCCGGCCGGCCGGCGGCGCTGGCTCAAGGCCCCCGGCATCCGCGTGCGCACGGCCACGCGGCCGCGTTCGATGCGCCTCGACGGGCCCAACGGCGGCATCGTCGCCGTGGGGTTCGCCGCCAAGGGACCGGGCCGGAGTTCCGTCGCCGTGCAGCAGGACGGCCTCGCGACCAGGGCGGACGCCGAACGCATCAAAGCCGAATGGGCGAGCCGGTTGGACGCTCTCGGCGCGGCCCTCGCGGCGGGGTAGCCGGCGCGTGACGCGGCGTGCCTCGCCGGGTGGTATCGTTACCGGCGAGGCAATGCCGCGCACCTACGTCCCTTTCCGAGCCATCGGCGGCGGCGCGCCCGCCGCGCTCATCGCCGCAGCCGCCGTGCTGGGCGCCGCCGCCTGCGGCGCGTCGGGAGATGGCGCCGCCGCCGACGTGCGCGCTGCGCCACGCGACACTGTCCGGGTGGCCGTGGCCGCCAACTTCGCCCAGCCGCACGACACCATCGCGCGGCGATTCACGGACGCCACCGGGATCGCCGTCGTGGCGACCCTTGGCTCCACGGGCCAGCTCTACGCGCAGATCGAGCACGGCGCGCCGGTGGACGTGTTCCTCGCCGCCGACACCCTGCGGCCCGCGCTGCTGGAGCGGTCGGGCGCGGCGGTGCGCGGCTCGCGGTTCACCTACGCCACCGGCCGACTCGCGATCTATGCGCCTGCGCTGGACGACGTGGTGGATTCGCCGCGCGGCCTGCTCGCCGCTGCCGTGCGGCACGTGGCCGTTGCCGATTCCGCCTCGGCGCCGTACGGCGCCGCCGCCCTCGCCGTGCTCCGCCGGTGGGGCGTGCGCGCCGCGGTGGACGCGCGGCTCGTGCGCGGCGAGAGCATCGGCCAGGCGTACCAGTTCGTGGCGAGCGGCGCGGCGGAAGCCGGGTTCGTCGCGCTGTCGCAGGTCATCCGTGAGCCGCGCATCCGCTATTTCGTGGTCCCCGACTCGCTGTATCCGCCCATCGCGCAGGACGCCGTCGTCCTCTCGCGGGCCGCCGCCAACCCGGGCGCCACGCGGTACACCGAGTTCCTCCGCGGCCTCGAGGGCCGCGCCGTGATCGAGTCGTTCGGGTACGGCGTGCCGGGGCCGCATCCGTCGGCCGCCGGGCGATGACGCCCGACGACGTCCGCGCGCTCGCCGTGACGGGCGCGCTCGCCCTCACCACCACGGTGCTGCTCCTCCTCGGCGGCACGCCGCTGGCGTGGTGGCTCGCGCGATCGCGAAACCGCGTCCGGCCGGCCGTCGAGGCGCTCGTCGCGCTGCCGCTCGTGCTCCCGCCCACCGTGCTGGGGTTCTACCTCCTCGTCCTCCTCGGGCCCAACGGCGCGGTGGGGTCGGCGTGGGAGGCCATGGGCGGACCGCGGCTCGTGTTCTCGTTCCCGGGCCTGGTCGTGGGCTCGATGCTCTATTCGCTCCCCTTCGTGGTGCAGCCGCTGCAGACGGCGTTCGCCGCCGTGCCCGAGCGGCTGCTCGAAGCGGCGACGCTCCTGCGCGCAGGGCGCCGCGACCGGTTCCTGACGGTCGTGCTTCCGCTCTCGCGCCGCGGCGTGCTCACCGCCATCGTGCTCGGCTTTGCCCACACGGTGGGCGAGTTCGGGGTGGTGCTGATGATCGGCGGCAACATCCCCGGCCGCACGCAGGTGCTGTCCATCGCCCTGTACAACCACGTGGAGCGGCTGGAGTACGGGGCGGCCCACGTGCTTGCGGCGGGGCTGCTCGCGTTCTCGTTCGTCGTGCTGTTCGCGGTGTACGCGTTCAACCGGCGGTTCGAGGCCGCCCGGCTGTGAGCCGCGCCCCCACGATGGCGCGTGCCCTCGGGGGACGCGAGTGAGCGAGCTCGTCGTCGCGGTTCGCGCGCGCGCCGGCGCGTTCGCGCTCGACGCGTCCTTCACGGTGCCGGCGGCCGGCGTGACGGGGCTGTTCGGCGCGTCGGGCTCCGGCAAGACGACGCTGCTCCGGTGCCTCGCCGGCCTCCATCGCGGCGCGGGCCTCGTGCGCCTCGGCGGCGAAGCGTGGCAGGATGACGATCGGCGGCTCTTCGTGCCGCCGGAGGCGCGCGGGATCGGCTGGGTGTCGCAGGAGCCGGACCTGTTCCCGCACCTCGACGTCCTCGCCAACCTCGATTACGCGGCGCGGCGCCGGCCGCCCGGCGCGCCGCACCACGATCCGGCGACGGTCGCCGCGCAGACCGGCATCCGCGACCTGATGCGCCGATCGCCGGCGTCGCTCTCCGGCGGCGAGCGGCAGCGCGTGGCCATCGCCCGGGCGCTGCTCGCCAGCCCCGCCCTCCTGCTGCTCGACGAACCGCTCTCGGCCGTGGACGAGCCCGCGCGGCGCGGGCTGCTCGATTGCGTGGCGGCCGCCGCCACGACGTTCGGTGTGCCCGTCGTCTACGTGAGCCACTCCCTCAACGAGGTGTCGCGCGTGGCCGACCGCCTCGTGTGGCTCGACGCCGGAACGGTGCGCCAGGTGGGGTCCGTGGCCGAGGTGGTGGCGGCCACGGACTTCGGCAAATGGCGCGACGACGACGCGGGCGTCATCGTGGACGCAACAATCCGCGAGCACGATGATGTCTGGGCCACGAGCGCGCTGGACTCGCCCTGGGGGCCGTTCACCGTCCGGCGCGTGGGTGCCGCGCCCGGCGACCGCGTGCGACTCCAGGTGCTGGCGAGCGACGTGAGCCTTGGCCGGGCTCCGCAGGCCGACAGCAGCATCGCAAACGAGTTCCCGGTTCGCGTGCTCGCCTGCGACCCCATTGGCGCCGCCGACCTGCTGGTGCGCATGGCGCCACGCGATGGCGGCCGGGCGGTGCTGCTGGCGCGGGTGATGCGCCAGTCGGCCGAGCGGCTCGGCATCGGGCCCGGAGTGGAGGCGTACGCACGGGTGAAGGCGGCGGCCCTGCTCGACCCGCGCTAAGAATGTCTTAACGGGCTTGGGGGCCTCGCGCCGCGGCAATAGTTATCGCCCTAACGGATTTGACGGCGCCCGGCATGGAGTGGGCGCAATGGAATTCGACCTGCCCAATGGTCCGCTGCTGGTGGGATGGACTTGCGGGGCGCGCCTTCGGGCGTGTTGGTGCGGCAACAGGACGTGATCGCCCGCGGCGGACCTCGCGCAAGCGAGCGCGGCATCCCCCCTCCCTGGCACGGCGCGCCTCAGGTCACCAGCTGGAGTAGACAGTAGACAGTAGACAGTAGACAGAGGGCCCCGCCAATGACTGGTCGGGGCCCTCTGTCTAC
>JAYEKC010000167.1:0-3927 GCA_034716715.1 Gemmatimonadota bacterium
GCAGAAACTTGCCCGTTCCTCCGCCTCCGGGGCAACTTCCACCCTCGATGATCAGCGCAGAAACCGAGCGGCTCGCGGCCCGCGCGGCCGCGGCCGGCGCGCCCGTCAAGCGGGCGTACGTGCAGCGCATGTTCTCGGAAATCGCGCCGCGGTACGACCTGCTGAACGCCGTGCTGAGCGCGGGCGTGGACCGCTCGTGGCGGCGCGCGGCCGTGCGCGGCCTGAATTGGACCCGCCGGCCAGCTGGGCGGTACCTCGACCTGTGCGCGGGCACGCTCGACGTGTCGGCGCTGCTCGCGTCGCGTGCCGGGTTCGACGGCCGCGTGGTGGCCGCCGACTTCGCCGAGCCGATGCTGCGGGCCGGCGCGGGGAAGGGGCCGGCCGGGCGCATCGCGCCCGTCGTGGCCGACGCCCTGACCCTGCCGTTTGCATCCGACTCGTGCGACGGCGCGCTCGTGGCGTTCGGCATTCGCAACGTCGCCGGCCTGGATTCGGGGCTCGCCGAAGTACTGCGCGTGCTCACCCCGGGGTCGCGCTTCGTCATCCTCGAGCTTTCCACTCCGTCGTCGGCGCTGGTGCGGGGCGCGTACCAGTTCTACTTCCACTCCGTGCTTCCGCTGATCGGCGGGCTCGTCAGCGGACATCCCACCGCATACCGCTACCTGCCGCAGTCAGTGGCGCACTTCCCCGAGGGGAACGAGCTGGCCGAGTGGATGCGGCGCGCGGGGTTCGTCAACGTCACGTGGCGGCCGCTCACCCTCGGTATCGCCGCGCTGCACGTGGGAGAGCGGCCGTGAGCCTGGACTCCCTCGGCGACTTCATCGCCGCCATCGAGGCCGCGGGCGACCTGGTGCGCGTGCGGGAGCCCGTGCGCGCGAAACTCGAGCTGGCCGAGATCGCCGACCGCGTGATGAAGCAGCCCGGCGGCGGCAAGGCGCTCGTCTTCGAGCACGTGATCCTCGACGACGGATCGCGCTCCGCCTACCCCGTGGCGATCAACCTCTTCGGCTCGATGTCGCGGATGGCGATGGCGCTGGGCGTGAACGACCTCGATGAGCACGGCGCGCGCATTACGCACTTGCTCGACCTCAAGGTGCCCGAGGGCCTGCTAGGCAAGCTGTCGCTCCTGCCGCGGCTGCTCGAGGTGGCCAAGTTCCCGCCACGGGTCAAGGGCGGCACGCCGGCGTGCCAGGAGGTCGTCTGGCGCGGCGACGAGGTGGACCTCGACCAGCTGCCCATCATCACGTGCTGGCCCGATGACGGCGGGCCGTACGTCACGCTGCCGATGGTCGTGTCGAAGGACCCCAAGCGCGGCATCCGCAACGTCGGGATGTACCGCGTGCAGAAGCTGTCGAAGAACACCGTCGCGATGCACTGGCAGCGGCACAAGGTGGGCGCGGCGCACTGGCGCGAGATGGCCGAGAAGGGCGAGAAGATGCCCGTGGTGATCGTCGTCGGCGCGGATCCGGCGTCCATCTACTCGGCGAGCGCGCCACTGCCGCCCACCGTGGACGAGTTCATCTTCGCCGGCTTCCTGCGGAAGTCGCCGGTGCACCTCGCGAAGGCCGTCACGTGCGACCTCGAAGTGCCCGCCGACGCGGAGTTCGTGATCGAGGGGTACGTGGACCCTGCCGAGCCGCTGGTGACCGAGGGGCCGTTCGGCGACCACACGGGGTTCTACTCCGAGGCGGACCTCTATCCGCTGGTGCACGTGACCGCCGTCACGATGCGGAAGAACCCGGTGTACGCCACCACGATCGTGGGCCGGCCGCCGATGGAGGATTTCTACCTCGGCCACGCCACCGAACGGATCTTCCTGCCGCTGCTCAAGCTCACGACGCCGGAGATCGTGGACTACCACATGCCGGCCGAGGGCATCTTCCACAACCTCGTGTTCGTGTCCATCCGGAAGGAGTATCCGGGGCAGGCGTTCAAGGTGATGAACGCGCTGTGGGGTGCCGGCTTGATGTCGCTCGCCAAGGTGCTGGTGGTGGTGGACGACTGGGTGAACGTGCGCAACCCGCAGGAGGCGTGGTGGGTGGCGCTCAACAACATCGACCCGGAGCGCGACGCGCGCTTCACGATGGGTCCGGTGGACGTGCTCGACCATTCCAGCCGGGCCTTCACCTACGGATCGAAGCTCGGCCTCGACGGCACGCGGAAGTTCCCCGAGGAGGGCTTCGCGCGGAATTGGCCGCCCGTGATCGAGATGGACGCGGAGACGAAGGCGAAGGTGGACGCCCTGTGGCCGCGCCTCGGGCTCGGGTCGCGGTGACCACGGGTTCGCGCGAGGGGCAGGTCATCGCGGGGTCGTCCCGCGTGGTGCGGTACGCCAACTTCGTCAAGCTGCCGCACACCCTGTTCGCCCTGCCGTTCGCGCTCGTGGGCCTCACGCTCGGCAGCTTCGTCACCGACGTCACGCCCCAGGCCGCGTGGTGGGTCGTGGTGGCATTCACCGCCGCGCGCTTTGCCGCGATGGGGTTCAACCGCATCGTGGACCGCGAGTACGACGCCCGAAACCCGCGCACCGCCGCGCGCGAGCTGCCCATCGGGACAATGACGCTGCGCGAGGCGTCGGTGGCCGTGGTCACCGCGGCGGCCATCTTCGTCGTCGCGGCGCGGATGCTGAGCCCGCTTTGCTTCGTGCTGGCGCCCGTGGCGCTGGCCTGGGTGTTCTTCTACAGCTACACCAAGCGGTTCACACGCTGGTCGCACCTGGTGCTCGGCGCCGGGCTCGGCATCGCGCCCGTCGGCGGCTACCTCGCCGTCACCGGTGCGTGGAGCGACCCGTGGTGGATGCTCGTCGCGCTCGCGGCCGCCGTGACGTGCTGGACGGCCGGGTTTGACGTCATCTACGCGATGCAGGACGTGGACGTGGACCGTCGGGAAGGCCTGCACTCCCTACCGTCGAGGATGGGCCCGGCCCGGGCGCTCGGCGTCGCACGCGCCCTGCACGTGGCTACCGTCATCGCGTTCCTGATGGTCGGGCGTGCCGTGCACGCCGGCCTCTACTACCACGTCGGCGTCGCGATTGCCGCCGCACTGCTGGCGTACGAGCACCTGCTGGCGGCGGCCGGGCGGATCCAGAAGGCCTTCTTCGTGGTCAACCTGTCGCTGTCGACGGTATTGTTCGCCTTCGTGCTCCTCGAGCGGCTGCTTCCCTTCCGTCCCGTATGGCGCGGTTAACCGGCGACCCCATCGTCCTCGCGCTGACGGGCGCATCCGGTGCGCCGTACGGCATCCGCCTGCTGCAGCAGCTGGCGGCCGCGCGCTGGCCCGTGTCGCTCATCGTCTCGGCACACGGGTTCCGGCTGCTGCGCACCGAGAGCGACGTGGGCGACATCGGGGGGCTGCGCAAGGCGGTGGGTGCGGCGGCGTGGGACGCGTGCGTCACCGTGTACGACGACGGCGACCGCGGGGCGGCGCCGGCGTCGGGGTCGGCGAAGAGCGCCGGCATGGTGATCTGCCCGTGCTCGATGGGCACGCTGGCATCCATCGCGGCGGGCACGTCGCGATCGCTGGTGGAGCGCGCCGCCGACGTGGCGCTCAAGGAGCGCCGGAAGCTCGTCCTCGTCACACGCGAGACGCCGCTCAGCGCCATCCACCTCGAGAACATGCTGCGCCTCACCCGCGCCGGCGCCGTGGTGATGCCCGCGGCGCCGGGGTTCTATCACCGGCCCACGACGATCGACCAGCTCGTGGACTTCGTCGTCGCCCGCGTGCTCGACCAGCTGGGCGTGGAGCAGTCGCTCGTGCCCCGGTGGGGAAGCGGGTCCGCGGCGGGCGTTGCGGCGGGGGGCGCTGCGCCGAGCCCGGTAACAGGCCGGGCGCCGGGTGCGGCGAAGCCGCGGCGCCGCGGATAGCCGCCGGCGTGCTCGTCGGGCTGATCAGCGACACGCACGGCCTCATCCGGCCGGGAGTGCACAC
>JAYEKC010000168.1:0-3919 GCA_034716715.1 Gemmatimonadota bacterium
CCAGCCGCTCCACGGCGCGGAGCGTGCGCTCGGAGATCCACGCCGAGCCGGACGCCGGGTTGAAGAAGACGAGTCGGGTAGTGGGCATCGGGTTCAGGACGACCCAGTGCGGCCCTGCGCAGCGGCCGCAACAGAATCGTGACAGGAGGCACCAGGTTGCGGCTACCAGCCCTCCTTGCGGCTTCGGCATTTGTTCGGCATACTACCCATCCCTGTTTCCGGAGAACCGGATGTCGGAAGCACCCAAGGACCTCGGAATCCAGTACGTCGAGCTCGCCGTCACCGACGTCCCCGCGGCGAAGGAATTCTATGGAAAGGCCTTCGGCTGGACCTTCCAGGACTACGGCCCCACCTACGCCAGCTTCTCCAATGCCGCCGTGGACGGCGGGTTCAGCGGCGAGACGCCGGAGCACATCGGGCGGCCGCTGGTGATCCTGTACGCGATCGACCTGGAGGGCGCGGTGGGGCGCGTCGAACGCGCCGGCGGCAAGGTCGTCAAGCCGATCTTCTCGTTTCCGGGAGGCCGCCGGTTCCACTTCACCGACCCGGCGGGCAACGAGCTCGCCATCTGGTCCGACAAGTGACCGCCGCTCCGCTCCATGCGCCGGCGCGGCGACGAACCTCCCGCGACGAGTTCCAGTCCTTGCCGGGCATCGGCCCCTCGCTGGCCGCCGACCTCCGGTTGCTCGGCGTGAGGTCCCTCGGCGACCTCGCGCGCCGCGACCCCGAGAAGCTCTACGCGCGCCTGTGCGACATGACGAAGGCGAAGCAGGACCCGTGCGTGCTCTACGTGTTTCGCTGCGCCGTGTACGCGACGCGCACGCCACTCGCCGATCGCGAGCTCCTCAAGTGGTGGAACTGGATGGAGCGGCGGTTCGGCCCGGATGGGCGCATCGTCGCCACGCCGAAGGGAGTGCCGGCGAAGTACCGCCGCCTCCCCGCGGACGTGACGCGCGAACGGGCGAGGCGCGCGAAGGCGCGCGCCGTGTCGCACACCGGGACGCGCGGGAGCGCGTAACCGTCGCTCGCGGCGGGTCCCGGGGGTAAGTTCGCGGTAACCCCCCGGAGCCCCGATGCGACACGCCTTCCGCACGTCCCCCACGCCCTCCGTTCGCGCCGTCCTCGGCCTCGCGCTTGGCGCCGCCCACGGCCTGGCGTTTGGCGCCGCCGTCGGCGCCGCACTCCTCGCCAGCCCGCTCGCCGCCCAGCGGGCCGTCACCACGCCGCAGCAGGAGTTCGGCCACAACTTCGGCGACGACTACTGGCTCGCCAACTACACCCAGCTCTCGAACTACTGGCAGAAGCTCGATCGCGAGTCCGATCGCATCCATGTCGTCGAGATCGGCAAGACGGCCGAGGGGCGGCCGCACTACATGGCGATCGTCACGTCGCCGGAGAACTGGAAGAAGATCGACCGCTACAAGGAGATCTCGCGGCGGCTCGCGCTCGCCGAGGGGCGGACCGACGCGCAGGCCCGCGCGCTGGCGAAGGAGGGAAAGGCCGTGGTGTGGATTGACGGCGGACTCCACGCCACCGAGGTCCTGGGCGCCCAGCAGCTCGGCGAGATGGTGTACCAGATGGTGAGCCGCACGGACGACGAGACCATGCGATTCCTCGACGACTGCATCGTCCTGTTCGTCCACGCGAACCCGGACGGCAACGAGCTCGTCGCCGACTGGTACATGCGCAACCCGGTGCCCGAGCAGCGCTCGATGGCGAACCTTCCGAGGTTGTATCAGAAGTACATCGGCCACGACAACAACCGCGAGTTCTTCACGTCCACGCAGGCGGAGACGCAGAACATCAACCGCGTGCTGTACCACGAGTGGTTCCCGCAGATCCTCTACAACCACCACCAGAGCGGCCCGGCGGGCACGGTGGTGTACTCGCCGCCGCTGCGCGACCCGTACAACCCGAACCTCGACCCGATGCTGATCCTCGGGCTGCAATCGCTTGGCGCGGCGATGCACACGCGCCTCGCGGCCGAGGACAAGCCGGGCGCCACGATGCGCACCGGCGGCCCGTACGACGGCTGGTGGAACGGCGGCATCCGCAACACGGCAACGTTCCACAACATCATCGCGCTGCTCACGGAGATGATCGGCAGCCCCACACCGATGCGCATCCCCTTCGTCGCGCAGCGGCAGGTGCCGAGCGCCGACCTCGCGTTTCCGGTGCCGCCGCAGGAATGGCACTTCCGGCAGTCCATCGACTACTCGGTGACGCTCGACCGCGCGTTCATCGACTATGGGTCGCGGATGCGCGAGAACCTGCTCTGGAACATCTACACGATGGGCCGGCACTCGATCGAGCGCGGCAGCACCGACACGTGGACGCCGAACTACCGCCGCATCCAGGCCGTCGGCGACGAGGTGGCCGGCGCCGGCGGGCGTGGCGGCCGCGGCGGTGGCGGCGGGGGCGGCCGTGGCGGCGGCGGCAGCGCCGAACAGGACGCCGCGGCCTGGGCCGCGTTGCACCAGCCGGAGCTGCGCGACCCGCGCGGGTTCATCATCCCGTCGAGCCAGACCGACTTCCCGACCGCGGTGAAGTTCATCAACATGCTGCGCGAGACGGGCATCCGCGTCGAGCGCGCCACGGCCGACTTCACCGTCGCCGGCAAGACGTACCCCAGGGGATCGTTCGTCGTGAAGACGGACCAGGCGTTCCGGCCCCACGTGATCGACATGTTCGAGCCGCAGGCGCACCCGGATGTGTTCCCGTACCCGGGCTCGCCGCCCACGCCGCCGTACGACATCGCGGGCTGGACGCTGGCATACCAGATGGACATCGAGTTCGACCGCATCCTCGACGGTTTCGACGGCCCGTTCGAGCGCGTCACCGACTGGAACGTCGCCCCGCCCGGCGGCGTGGTGGCCGCCGCGACCGGCACCGCCGGCTACGTGCTGAGCGCGCGGCCGAACGACTCGTTCACCGCGCTCAACCGGCTCCTCAAGGCGAATGAGGAGGTGTACCGGTCGGCTGCGGCGGTGGTCGTGGGCTCCACCACGTACCCCGCGGGCTCGTTCTACGTGAAGGCAAAGGGCACCACGCGCGCGCAGCTCGAGCGAATTGCCCGCGACGTGGGACTCAGCTTCGCGGGTACGCGCGCCGGCGTGCCAGCGGGCGCTTCACGGATGAAGGCGCAGCGCATCGGCCTGTGGGACCAGTACGGCGGCTCGATGCCGAGCGGGTGGACGCGCTGGATCATGGAGCAGTTCGAGTTCCCGTTCGAGCGGGTGTACGCCCCGGAGCTGGACGCCGGCAACCTGAACGCAAAGTACGACGTGCTGATCTTCGTCTCCGGCGCGATCCCGGGCGCGGGTGGCGGGCGCGGCGGGCGCGGTGGTGGCGGGGCCGGTGCCGCCGCGCCGGCTGATCTTCCCGCGGAGTATCGCGACCAGTTCGGCGCGATGTCGGTGCAGCGCACGCTTCCCGCCATCCAGGTGTTCATCGAGAACGGCGGCACGGCCATCGCCATTGGCTCGTCGGCGTCGAACCTCGCGGCCTTCTTGAAGCTCCCGGTGGAAAGCCAGCTCACGGAGAACGGCCAGCCGCTGCCGAACACGAAGTTCTTCATTCCGGGCTCGGTGCTGCGCACGAGGGTGGACGTGACCGACCCGGCGGCCTTCGGGATGACGGAAAACACGGACGTGTTCTTCGACGAGAGCCCGGCGTTCCGGCTCGGGCCCGGCGCCGCGGCCGCGGGCGTGAAGAAGGTGGCGTGGTACGACTCGAAGGCGCCCCTGCGCAGCGGCTGGGCGTGGGGGCAGGAGGTGCTCGACCAGGGCGCCGCGGCGGTGAGCGCGAGGGTGGGCAAGGGCAACGTGCTGCTGTTCGGCCCAGAAATCCTGCAGCGCGCGCAGCCGCACGGCACCTTCAAGTTCCTGTTCAACGGGATCTATTACGGCATCGCGCCGAA
>JAYEKC010000169.1:0-3901 GCA_034716715.1 Gemmatimonadota bacterium
CCAGCGGGCTTCACCGGGCACCCGCCCGGCTACGGAAGAGGCGATTGGAGCGCGTCGCCTCTGTCTACTGTCTACTGTCTACTGTCTACTGTCTACTGTCTACTGTCTACTGTCTACTGTCTACTGGCTACTCGCGCACGTCAGTGCGCGCCTTCCCTGATCTGCCCAATGAACACGGCGGTCAGGAGCATGAAGATGAACGCCTGCAGGAAGGCCACGAACACCTCGAGGCACATGATCGCCGTCGCCAGCCCCACCGACGCGGCCGTCGTGCCCGCCACGCCGATCGGCGAGTTGATCAGCGCCGCAAACGTGAAGATCATCCCGATGAGCGAAAGCACGGCGATGTGGCCCGCCGTCATGTTCGCGAAGAGACGCATCGCCAGCGCGAACGGCTTCGTGAACTTCGACAGGATTTCCACGGGCGTCATGATCAGCGTGATCGGCGCCTTCACCGCCACCGGCAGGTCGTGCGGCCAGTACACGATCGTGTTGATGTAGCCCTTGCCCAGCGACCGCATGCCCGCGACCTCGATCATGATGAACGAGAGCGTGGCCAGCGTGGCCGTCACGGCGATGTTGCCCGTGGCCGTCGCCATGTACGGCACCAGGCCGAGCAGGTTGGCGAACAGGATCATGAAGAACGCCGTGAGGCAGAACGGCACGTACTTCTCGCCGTGGTGCCCGACGTTCGGCAGGATCACGTCGTTGCGCAGGTAGAGGATCATCGCCTCGATGGCGCCGGCGAACCCGCTCGCGGGCCGGCCCGCGGCCCGTGCCTTCTCGGCGCCGCGGCCCGCGATCACCAGCACCAGCGCACAGAGCGTGGCCGACGCGAGCAGCATCACGACGTGCCGCGTGGGGGAGAGGTCGAGCGTCACCGGGCCGATGTGGATGGGCGCCCAGCGCGGCAGCTCGATCTCCTTCTCGAGGCCGTGGCCCGGCCACGGAATGGCCAGCTCGTGCGAGTTGAGCACGTGCGGCATCACGAAGTCCTTCTTCTTCGCCGCGGTACCCTCGACTTGCGCGAGGGCGGCCTCGGCCGGCGCCGCGGCGCGTTCGGCGGCGGCTTCCGCCGGTGCGGCACCTCGCCCGGCGCCGGGCGCAGTACCGCGCGCAGCGGCGCCCACCGGCGACGGGATGTTCGCCTGCGCGCGCATGGCGCCCGTGGGTGCCACCACGAGCGCGAATGCCACCAGGAGGGTCGTGCAGCTGCTCGTCTTCATCGGTTCAGGAAGATCGGTTCCACGATTGACGTCGCCATCAACAGCGCCGCGAAGGTCACGAGCGCCGGCGCCGGCACCAGCATCAGGTCCGGCCGCTTGAACACCACGAGCGCGTAGGCGCCGAGCGTCACGAACCGCACGGCCATCGCCCCACCCCACGCCGCGAACAAGTGCAGTTTCCGGTACAACAGGTACTTCGCGCAACCGAAACCCGCGAGCTGCGCCGCCACCGCGAGCCCGGCGCTCACCGTCACCGCCCGCACCACGAGCGGATCCCGCGATACCAGCGACACCAGCGCGGCGGCCCCACCGCCCGCCACCGCGAGCACGCCGACGAACCCGATCCAGCCCCGGCCCATCAGTCCGGCCCCGGTCCGGGGGCGCCGTCGTGCCCCTGCTGCTCGGCGTCCCGGCGGTGCGCCTCGGCGTCCTGCTGCCGCATCACCCGCAGCATGGTCCACAACCCCACGCCCGCACCAAGCATCATCCCCGCCAGAAGCATCCACGGCGTGGTGCCCAGTTTCCGGTCCACCCACTGGCCGGCAAACAGGCACACCAGCACGATGACGACGAACTGCAACCCCAAGCCCACCATCGGGTTCGGCCCATCGTTCGCACGATCCCCACGCGCCGCTGCCAACAGTTCCTTTTTGCGACGTTCGACGTCTGCGGGATCGGGCTTCCAGCGGTCCTCAGCCACTCGTCTCCGCCTGCGATGGATTCACCCGCGCCAAGCCGTGAAACTACGAGCTTGTGAAATATTTCGCAAGCAAATTTTGAGAGTGAAAATCGAGATCCGGCGTCGCCGGCCGAACGGCGATTTTCCCACACGGGTTGGCATTGCCGCGTCAAAACGCCACACCGCCAGGAGCGTGGCCATGCAAGACGGCCAGCCGTCGTTACTTAGGCGTGACGTTCGGTTTGACGAATCGTCCTGATGTCAATAACTTGTACGTGCGCGTTTTTCCGCTGCCGCATTTTGTGATGTGGTGTCCGCGTCGCGTTATCTGACTCGCTCTCACCTCTTTCCGCTCGCCCCTGCCGCTCTCGTGAAGGCTCCACTCGTCTTCGGCCTCGTCTCGCTCGGCGTCCTCGCATTCGCATGCGCGCCGCGACCGCACGCCGATGCCGTGAGGGCGAGTGCCGCGCAGAAGAGCGCAACGCCGGACATCGAATCGTCCCTCGAGGTGAGCGCGGCCGACCCGCGCGCCGTGCGATTCGCGTTTCGCGTGACGAACGCCGGCGGCGGCAAGGTGGAGATGACCTTCCCGAGCGGCCAGACCCACGACGTGGTGGTGCTCGACTCGCTCGGCCGCGAGGTGTGGCGCTGGAGCGACGGCCGGATGTTCACGCAGCTTCTCCAGAACAAGGTGCTCCGCAACGCCGACACCCTCGCGTACGACGAGCGCTGGTCGGACGCACCGGCCGGCCGCTACGTCGCCGTGGCGCGGCTCGCGAGCGAGAACTTCCCCGTCGAACAGCGCGTCTCGTTCGTGGTGCGGTGAGCCCGCGGGCCCGAACGAACGGGCGCCGCCGGACGTAGAAAGGCTGATCAGGGCGCCGTCCCCGGACGGCGCCCTTGCGTTATCTTCTCGCTCGGCCGACCGAGCGCCATCCGCCCCTTACCAGACCTCCAGTGGCCACCACCTCCGCGCGCGCCACCGACCACGCCGCCGACGCCAAGGACCTCGAGCTCCTCGACAAGCTCGCCCAGGCCCGCAAGGACCTCGCCGTCCAGATCGCCCAGCGCATCGTGGGCCAGCAGGACGTCGTCGAGAACCTCGTGGCCGCGATCCTCGCCGGCGGCCACGTCCTCCTCATCGGCGTCCCCGGCCTCGCGAAGACGCTGATGATCCAGACGCTCTCGCAGGCGCTGGACCTCACGTACTCGCGCGTGCAGTTCACGCCGGACCTGATGCCGTCCGACATCACCGGCACCGAGCTGCTCGAGGACGACGGCTCCGGGAAGAAGCACTTCCGCTTCACCAAGGGCCCGGTGTTCGCGAACATCATCCTGGCCGACGAGATCAACCGCGCACCGCCGAAGACGCAGGCCGCGCTCCTCGAGGCGATGCAGGAGCACAAGGTCACGGCGAGCGGCAAGACGTACCAGCTGCCCGAGCCGTTCTTCGTGCTCGCCACGCAGAACCCCATCGAGCACGAGGGCACCTACCACCTCCCCGAGGCGCAGCTCGACCGCTTCATGTTCGAGTTGACGGTCGGCTACCCGAACAAGGAGGAGGAGGAGCAGATCGTCTCGCAGACCACGAGCGCGTACCAGGCCGTGATCAAGCCCGTGCTGCGCGGCGACGAGATCATCGAGATGCAGCAGCTGGTGCGCCGCATGCCGGCGCCACCCTCGGTGGTGGAGTACGCGGTGCAGCTCGCGCGGTCCACGCGGCCGGGCGAGCCCGGCGCAAGCCACGAGATCCGCAAGTACGTGAGCTACGGCGCGGGCCCGCGCGCGGGCCAGAACCTCGTGCTCGGCGCCAAGGCCCGGGCGGCCATGGACGGCCGCAGCGTGCCCGACCTCGACGACATCCGCGCCGTCGTGCCGGTGGTGATGCGGCACCGCGTGGTGATGAACTTCCAGGCCGAGGCCGAGGGCGTCACCGTGGACAAGCTCATCAAACTGTAGACAGTAGACAGTAGACAGAGGGGCCCGACCAGTCATT
>JAYEKC010000170.1:0-3873 GCA_034716715.1 Gemmatimonadota bacterium
ACGACGGCGTCGCCGCGCGCCGCGACCAGCACGCGCGCGCTCGGGTCGGTCGCGAACATCGTGCCGAGTCGCGCGCGCAGGGTGGCCTCGTCGGCCGGGTATCCCAGCGCGTCGAGGAGCGGAAGCAGCGCGGCGGTGTCGGCATGGCCGGCATCGCGAACGACGACGGTTCCCACCACGGTCAGCCCATGCGGTCCGCGAGCCGCCGGCCGTACCACATGCCCGCGCCGAAGCCGACGATGCTGAGCATGAACGCGGTCATGAACCCGATGTGCGCCCCGAGCCACCAGCCCACGGCGCTACCGACCGTCGTACCGACAAACGACATCATTTTCCGCATTGCGTCACTCCCGTGCCCGCCGGGCGGGCACCGAGGTTCACCCGCGTCATCGCATCGCGGGGCAGCCCGTCTTCACCGCGGGCGACGGGGCGCCGTACTCGCTCGTCACGAGGCGGGCCGACGGCCCGTCGAGCGCGAGCGTGAACAGGGTCGAGTACTGCGAGTCGCACAGGTCCGGCAGCGACGGGCCGCCGAGCGCCTCGATGATGCGCGCGACGGTGTTGCTGTGGCCCACGACGAGCACCGTCTGGCCGGCGTGCCGGCGGACGGCCGCGGCCACGGCGTTCGCGTGCTCGGCGACCGGAGCGCCGCCGACGGAAACCGTCTCCATCGTGACCCTGTGCGCCTCGGCTGCGGGGCGCGCCGTTTCCCGCGTGCGGGTGAGCTGCGTGGTGATCACCGCCTGGACCTTCGCGTCGGCCACCCCGGCGGCGAGCGCGCGGGCGCGCGCGACCCCGGCGGCGGTGAGCGGCGGGTCGTCGGCGGGCGCGGCGGCCTTTTCCGCGTGCCGTACGAGGATCACGACGGTCGGCGCCTGCGCCGCGGCCGCCGCCGGTGCGAGAAGGGCGGCGAGGGCGAGGATGGCGAGGCGACGAATCATCGGTCCCTCCGGCGGGCGTGGCCGGCGCGGCGCCGCGCCCGAACTGCGCGCGGCGCCGCGTCACTGTTCACGCGAGCTGCGCGTCCACCGTCATCGGCACGGCCGACAACGCGCGCGAGACGATGCAGCCCGTCTTGGTTTCTTCCGCGAACTTCTTGAAATCCGCCGCCGAGAGGCCGGGCACGTCGCCGCGGGTGACGAGGTCGATGCCGGTGATGGACGACCCGCCCGCGCCGGGCGTGAGGTGCACGGTGGCGGTCGTGTGCACGCTCTTCGGCGCGTGGCCGGCCTTGGCGAGGCCGTTTGCCAGTGCCATCGAGTAGCACGCGGCATGCGCCGCGCCGAGGAGTTCCTCGGGGTTGGTGCCCTTGCCGCTCTCGAAACGGCTGACGAACGAGTATGAGGCATCGAACGTGCCGCTCTCGACCTTGACCGTGCCGTTCCCGCCCTTGAGGTCGCCGTTCCAGCGTGCTTCCGCGCGTCGATCCATGTGCATTCGCTCCTGTTGCAGCCCCGGGGAGGGGGCTCGTGGTCGTTGGCTCGCGCGGCGTCTGCGCCGCGCCATGTCGCAAACTATCGTGCCGGTAGGAGTCGTGTGAGCCAATGCATCACGTTCAGGAGGAACTGCGCGTTCTGCGGCGCGTCGGGCGCGTTCATCCCCATCGGCCGGCGGACGGCACCGGAAACCTGGGCCGAGAACATCGCGGCCTCGCCGAACACAGCCACGCGCCCGCGGCCCGCGGTGATGGCCGCCCCTTGGAGCATCCCGCCGGCCGGAAGGCGCGGCGTTGCGGACCCGAACTCCCATGCCTTCGCCGGGAGCAGCAGCACCGAGCCCGGTGCGAGGGTCAGGAGCGGCGCGCCGCCGGGCGCCGTCACGCGAAACGACTCGCCCGTGAAGGTGCGCACCTCGGTCACGCGCTCGGCCGCAGTGCGGCCGCGCGTGATGGGGTGATCGGCGAGGAGCCCGTTCGCGCGGCTGAACAGAAACTCGTCGGCGGCGCAGGTCTCGTCGGTGGCGTAGCCGTTGGTGATGAGCGCGCCGAACGCGGCGGCGAGGTCCTCGGCGGCGCCCCCGAACGGCATGTGGTCGGCGATGAGGAGCAGGGCGCCGCCTCCACCCAGCGGCGCACCGCGGCGATTTCGGGCGCGGCGAACGCACTCGGCGTGGGGAGCGTCCAGTCTCCGCCGGCATTGCGCTCGGCGACGGCGTTGGCAATCACCAGCACCCGGGCGGGGGCGAGCGATTCCGCGGAGAAAGGCACGCGCAACGGCTCCACCACGTAACCGTCGGCGCGCAGCACGCGTGCGAACGGCGCATAGCGGCCGTCCGCCGTGTGAAAGTTGTGGTGCGCCTCGTCGAGCAACACGAGCGGGCCGGCGCCGGGCGCGTACGTCGGGACGGCGATGCGCGGGTGATACGCCGTGTCGGCGACCTGGGGCCCGCCCGTCGCGCGCGGGCGAAGTGACGGAACGCAGCGGTCGCTCGCGTGGACGGTTTCCTGCGCAATCGCACTGAACGGAAGCAGCCCCACGGCGACAAGGGCGATCCGTGCGACGAGGCGCGGATTCATTGAACCGCCTCCTCCCACTCTGCGGCGTCTCCCACGCGCACGAGCCCCGTGGTGATCACGCGGGCGAACACGCCGCCGTTCCAGTCGGGGTGCATCGCCGCCTGGAGCCCCGGCACCGACTCTTCCATCCGCTCACACGGCGTGGTCTCGCCGCCGATGAGCAGGCGGGCAGCCCCGATCCGCAGGATCCGTCCGCGTGCATGGGCGAGGCGGATGCCCGAGAGCATCACGTTCGCCCTGCGCGCCGCCGGATCCGCGGCCGCGCCAAGGTCGCGCATGAGCGTGTCCCACACCTCGCGCTCGATGAGCGTTACCTGGCGGGTGCGGCTGTTGCCCGCGCTTCCCTCGAGTCCCTTGCCCTCGAGGAAGGCCGCTTCGCGCACGGCGTCCATCGGGCCGCGGTGGGCGCGCTTGCGCCACAGGGCCTCGACGCGGCCGGGGACGGCCGTGCGGGCGCGCGCGGAGGGTTCGTTGGTCACGGGTGTGTGGTGGGGGTCCGGTGCTGGCTCGCGGGCGGCGTGCGGAGGTATGTTAACCGGGTTGCCCCCACCGGCCATTTCTCGAGGAGTGCAGACGATGCGACGAGTCACCGGAATCGCAGTGGCGTCCGCCTTGGCGGTCGCGTTCGCCGTCCCCACCGCCGCACGCGCGCAGGATCCCGAAACGCGCGGCGTGAGCGGCGGCGGCATCTCCGTGTCAGGCTGGATGGGCAAGGTGGATGCCCGTGAGGCCCGCGGCGGGATGACCGTGGACAACGCCAAGTTCGTGACGATGGGCCCCGGCATGCACGTGACCACCGGGCCGGCCATCACCTATTGGAACCCGAACAACAAGGCGTCGGGCGACTACACGGTGAAGGCGACGTTCAACGAAGCAAAGTACATGGACCTGAACGATCACCCGCATCCGTACGGCATCGTGATCGCCGGAAACGACATGGGGACCGACAACGCCACCTACCTGTACTGCGCGGCGTACGGCAACGGCGTGTTCATCGTCCGGGGATTCGGCCCGGCGGCGTTCCAGATGAACGGCCGGATGGGCGCCCCGAACGACGCCGTGCACAAGGCCGCGGGCAAGGGCCAACCGGTGTCGCAGGCGATTGCGCTCAGCGTCAAGGGTGACAAGGTGACCTGCAACATCAACGGCACCGACGTTGCCACCTACACGAAGGAAGAGCTGGCGGCCAAGGGCCTCAAGTCCACCGACGGGGTGTACGGCATCCGCTTCGCGCACAACACGGACGCACACGTGTCCGGGTTCGCGATGACGAAGCCGTAGCAGGTACACAGTACACAGTAGACAGTAGACAGTAGACAGTAGACAGTAGACAGAGGCCGCCGCGACCCAACGGTTGC
>JAYEKC010000171.1:0-3868 GCA_034716715.1 Gemmatimonadota bacterium
GGTGACGACGCCACCGACACGGCGCCGGACACCGCGCCCGATGCCCATGCCGATGCCGAGAGCCCGGACGCCGCGGCAGGCGACTCCGACGCCGAGCTCGAGCCCGACCTTTCGGAAACGATGGCGACGAGCGACGAGTCGCCGGACGCCGGCGACGATGGCGACCGCTGGGACGAGATCCTCGAGGATGGATTCGATGGGGAAGGCGACCGTCGCGAGGAACGGGATGATCGCGAGCGATTCGAGCCCGTGCCGGTCGCGACGCGCGGGCTGGCCGACCACCTGCGCGACCAGCTGCAACTCCTGGACCTCTCTCCGCGCGACCTGGTGCTCGCCGAGGAGTTCATCGGGAACATCGGCGACGACGGGTACCTCACGGCGACCCTCGAGGAAATCCGGGGCGGCGTGAACGAGGCGGTACGGGCTGCGGCGGAGCGCGCCGGCGTGGAGGAGGAGGTTCCCCTGTATGCGGCGGCCGAGGTGGACGCGATGCTGGCCATCATCCAGGGCCTCGACCCGGCCGGCGTGGGCGCCCGCGACCTGCGGGAATGCCTGCTCCTGCAGCTGCGCGAGTCCGGGCGCGAGGAGTCGCTGCCGGCGCGCCTCGTGCGCGACCACTTCGACGACCTGATCGCGCATCGCTGGGGCGAGATCGCCCGCGCGGTGGGCGTGACCCCGGCCGAGGCCCAGTCTGCCGCCGACGACGTGGCCAAGCTGAGTCCCAAGCCGGGCCTCGCCAAGTCGGCCGCCCTCGACAACTACGTCGTGCCGGACCTGGTCGTCGAGAAGGTGGACGACGAGTACCTCGTGTTCCTCAATGACGCGAACGTCCCGCGCCTCCGCCTCAGCCGGGCGTACCGCGACATCGCCCGCAACCGCAAGTCGCTCGACGCCGAGCACAAGGAATTCATCGCCAGCAAGCTCAACGCGGCGCAGTGGCTCATCCAGGCCATCGAGCAGCGCCGCCAGACCATGCTCAAGGTGATGCACTTCATCGTGAACCGGCAGCGCGACTTCTTCGACAAGGGCATCCAGCACCTCAAGCCCCTCACGCTCCGCGAGGTGGCCGACGCCATCGGCATGCACGAGAGCACGGTGAGCCGCGTCACGAACGAGAAGTTCGCCCAGACGCCGCGCGGCGTGCTGCCGCTGAAGTTCTTCTTCTCGAGCGGCCTGAGCACGGTGGACGGCGAGGACGTATCGGCGCGGGGCATCCGCGCCACGATCGAGAAGCTCGTGCAGGAAGAGGATCCGCGGAAGCCGCTGACGGACCAGGCCATCGTCGCCGTCCTGGAGCGCCAGGGCGTGCGCATCGCCAGGCGCACCGTCGCCAAGTACCGCGAGCAGCTCGGCGTGCTCTCCGCGCGGATGCGCAAGCGTGTGTGACCACCCCCATCGCAAGGACCACCCACGTGGAAACCCCTGAACGGTCGGCCGACGTCTCGGTCCTCGTGCCGGCGCGGGACGAAGCCGAGAACCTCCCGGCGTTCCTCGACCTGTGCGCCGAGGCGTTCCGTGGGCGGGCGGAGCGGTATGAGGTCGTGGTCGTGGACGACGGCTCGCGCGACGACACGCCGCGCGTCCTCGCCGATGCCCGCGCCCGCCATCCGTTCCTGCGCACGGTGCGCCACCGCAGCCCCCGCGGCATCGCCGACGCGCTGCGCACCGGCTACCTCGCGGCCTCCGGCGACGTGATGGTGTTCTACCCGGCCGACCTGCAATTCCTGCCTGCCGACATCCCGCGCCTGGTGGCGCCCGTCCTGGCCGGGGAGAGCGACATGGTGACCGGCCGCAAGGAGGGCAGGTACGAGAAGGCGTTCGTATCCGGCATCTACAATGCCCTGTCGCGGGTCCTGTTCAACGTCCCGGTGCGCGACCTCAACAACGTCAAGGCGTGGCGCCGCGAGGTGATGGAAGGCCAGCCCGTGCGGCCGGACTGGCACCGCTACATGATCGTCCTCGCCGCGGCGCAGGGATACACCGTGTCTGAAATCCCCGTCGCGCTGCATCCGCGGCGGGCGGGGAAGTCCAAGTTCGGGCTGTCGCGCATTCCGGTGGGCGTGCTCGACATGCTCGCGGTGTGGTTCGAACTGAGATTCGGGCGCAAGCCGCTGCTCGCCTTCGGCATCCTGGGCGCCGCCATGTTCCTCGTGGCGGCGGTCGGCGCCGTGCTGATCCTCGCCGGGGGGCTCGGCACCAGGCCCATCTGGGCCGTCATCGAGACGGCGCTCATCCTTGGCTCGGTGTTCTTCGCCACGGGCATGCTGGGCGAGCAGGTCGCTGCGTTGCGCGCGGAGCAGCGCGAGCTGCGCCGCCGCGTGGACGACGTGGCGCGGTCCGGCTCACCGCGCTGACCCGCCGCCAACGCCGATGCGGGTGTTGTTCGTCGCCCATTCGTTCCCGCGTCACGCGGACGACGTCGCGGGAGCGTTCATCCTGCGCCTCGCCGTCGCCCTTCGCGCGCGGGGTGTCGACGTCCGGGTGCTCGCGCCCGCCGCCGCCGGCCTCGCGGCCACGGAGGCCGTCGCCGGCGTCCGGGTGGATCGATTCCGCTACGCCCCGCGGCGATGGGAGACGCTCGCGTACGAAGGCACCATGGCGGAGCAGGTGCACGGTTCGTGGCGATCCAGGCTCGCGCTCGCGGGGCTCGTGCTCGGCGGCCGGCGCGCGATCCGCCGTGCCGTACGCGAATTCCAGCCCGACGTGGTCCACGCCCACTGGTGGTTCCCCGGCGGGTTGTCCGCGGCGCTGGCCGGCATGAAGGTCCCCCTGGTCGTCACGCTGCACGGCAGCGACGTGCGCCTCACCGCCGGGTCGGCGCTCGCGCCCGCGTTGATGCGCTTCGTCCTGGGCCGATCGGCCGCCGTGACGGCGGTGAGTTCGTGGCTGTGCGCGGAGGCGAACCGGCTCGCGCGTGCGGAGGTCCACACCGTGGCACCGATGCCGGTGGACGATTCTCCGGCGGCCGCGGCGGCCGCACGGGGGCGGTCCGTGCTGTTCGTCGGGCGACTCAACGCGCAGAAAGGCGTGCGCGACCTCATTGACGCCGCGCGCCTCCTTCCGGGTGACGTCGCCATCGACATCGTCGGCGAGGGCAACGACCGGGCGGCGCTCGAGGCGCGGGCGTCGGAAGCCGGGCTGGCGAGGCGGGTTCGCTGGCACGGGCGTCTCGCCCCGAGGGAGGTCAGGCGCTTGTACCCGGCGGCCGGCGTCGTGGCGATTCCGTCGCGCGATGAAGGCCTCGGCCTGGTTGCGGTCGAGGCGCAGCTTGCCGCCGCTCCGGTCGTGGCATACCGGTCGGGCGGCCTCACCGACCTCGTGGAGGACGGCGTATCCGGGCTGCTCGCCGAGCCGGGGAACGTCCCAGCCCTTGCGGGCGCCATCCGCCGGGTCCTCGACGATCCGGCGTTGGCGAACAGGATCGGGGCAGGGGGCCGCGGGCGCGCCCTCGCGCGGTTTTCACCGCGGGCGGCTGCTGCGGCGTATGAGGGCGTCTACCGCGGGGTGGTGGCGTGAGCGAGCGAATCACTCGCGCCCTCAAGGCCGCCGTGGTGGTGGTGGTGGTCGCCTATGTCGCGCGCGAGGTCGCCCGCCAATGGCACGACTTCGCCGCCCTTCCGGCCACGATCAACGTCAACTGGGCGCTCGTAGCCGCCTCCGGCGCCGTCGTCCTCGCGAGTTACGCCCTGCTCATCTGGACGTGGCAGCACACGGTCCGCGCGTGGGGCGACTCGCTCGGCTTCGCCGACGGCGCGCGCATCTGGTTCGTTTCCAACCTCGGGCGCTACGTGCCTGGCAAGGTTTGGCAGATCGGCGCGATGGGGCTGCTGTCGCAGCGCGTCGGCGTGTCGCCAGTCGCCGCCGTGGG
>JAYEKC010000172.1:0-19432 GCA_034716715.1 Gemmatimonadota bacterium
CACCGCCGTGCTTACCCACGCAAGCGCCACCGGAACGACGAGCCAGCACAGCAGGCAGCGCACCACGTCGCCGCGGTCCCGCCCTGCGGCGGGCGTTGCCCGCCGCACGCGCCGCCAAACACTCACGGCGGCGGTGGCCACGAGTGCCGTGGCCGCCCACGGGAGCATCAGGATCGCGATCCACGGCGGGCGCTGGTCCACGAACAGCTCCCAGTTGTGGCGCCGCGCGGCGAGCAGGCGCAGCACGGCCACTGCCGGCGCCATCAGGGCGACCGCAATGGTGGCGTCGATGGCGGCGTCGCGCAGGCGGTACCCGACCCGTCCGCGCAGGCGGGCCCACGCGTACCAGGCGACCTCGCCGCCGAACACGAGCGCCGTCGTGTAGTGGAGGTGAAACAGCACCGCCGCTCCCACCACGCTCGCCACGCGCTTCGCGACCGTCGGCCGCCGCACGAGTTCGGCGAAGAGCGCCACGTGCAGCACGCCGAGGAGCTGCACCAGGGCATAGGGCCGCGCTTCCGTGCCGTAGTAGATGGCCTGCGGATCCGCGGCCGCGAGCCACGCGGTGACGAGCCCGATCCATGCGGAGCCGGTCCAGGCGCGGGCCAGCGTATAGAGTGCGCCCACCAGCGCCACGCCGGCCACGAGGCTCGGCAGCCGGAGCACGAGCTCGCTGGCGCCGAGGGTGTGCACCAGCGCCCACTCGAGCGCGAAGAACGGCGCCGACTGGTTGCCCGCCATGCTGCGCGCGGCCACTTCGCCCCAGCTGCCCATCGCCACCCACGCGGTGTGCAGCTCGTCGAGCCAGAGGCTCTCGCGCGCCTGCAACACGCGGGTCCACGCGGCGACCACGGCCACGGCGACGAGCAGGGCAGTGGGGAGCCACGCCGGCGCGCCGCGCAGGCGAGCGCTCATCCCTCCGCCTCCGGCGGCGACGGGGCCGCGGCCGCGGGCCGCAGCGACCAGAGCAGGCAGCCGGCCAGTGCAACGAGGCAGAGGTTGCGCGCGTTGAGCAACAGCACGGGCAGCGGCTCCACGTGGAGCAGCGCTACGTAGAGGCCCGGGAACACCGCGACCGTAAGCGCCGACGCCGCGAGGCTCAACCGGAACGCGACGCTCGACGCGAGCGGCGCGAGCGGCAGCAGCCAGGCCATGTACTGCGGCGAGGCCACCTTGTTTGTGACGATGACCACGACGACGGCCGCCAGCGCGGCCGCAACGAGGCTGCGGCCCGCCGGGGCGCCCGCCCGCAGCCGCTCGGCGCGGAAGCGCGCGAATGCCATCCACGTGGTGAGCGCCACGCCGCCAACCGCGAGGACGGCCAGCGCCGGCTGGGCGTCAGCCCCGATGGGCGGCGCGAGGTGCACGGCACCGTAGTTCTCCACCATTTCCACCGCCGTGCCGGCAGCGGCATGCGCCAGCAGCACCACTCCTGCGGCCGTGCTTTCGATCTGCAGCCCGCGCGCCAGGTGGTATGTGATGAAGGACGCGAAGTCGTGCGGCGCCGCGGCGAGGAGCGGCAGCACGGCGATGGCCGTGGACGCCAGGGTCGCCGCCGCGAAGCGGGTCGCGCTGCGCCGCCGGCCTCCGGCCACATGCCAGGCGCCAATCACCGGCGCGAGCACCGCCGGGTACAGCTTGGTGGCGATCGCTGCGCCGAGGACGATGCCCGACCAGGCGGGTTTCTCTTCCAGCGCGAGCATCACGGCGACACCGGCCAGGAGGGCCACGAAAAGGTCGAAGCGCCAAGGATACACCGCCACGCCGGCCAGCGCGATCGCGGCGAATCGCGCGCCGGCAACGCGCGCCGGCACGTGCGGGGCAGTGGCAGCGGCGATCCGCGTGGCGCAGACCCCGAGTACCGCCACGCATGCCGCGTTGAACGTGAGGAGCGCGAGGTGGTAGCGCGACGCCAGTTCGATGCCGGATCCGGCGAGGGCGCCCGGAATCGTGATGGGCAGCAGGGCGAGCGGGGGATACTCGAACGCGAAGTCCCGGTAGGGCACGGCGCCGTGGAGCAACTGCCTGGCCACGTCGCGATAGTGCGAGAGGTCACCGGAGCTGTAACCACCGCCGAGGGGAAAGACGGCGGCGGCGAGGCCCATCCAGGCGGCCGCGTACAGCAACGCCGCGCCCCAGGTCATCGCGCGGCCCATGCCGGCAGAACGTGCTGTCCCGGGGGGCATGGTCACGTTGGACACGCACCGTGCCACAAACGTTCCCGCCGCGTGCGGCGCGTGCGGCGTATGTCAGGTCAGCCTGGTCGAATCAAGTCGAATGGACCGAATCCGGTCAGCCTCACTCCGTCTGCGCGCTGCCGCCTGTCGCAAAACGATACTGGCGCAAACGCGGAGCAAGGCGGCGCGAGAAGAACTCGAGAATTTCGTCTCGCGCCGCCACGGTCGGTTCGCCCGCGCGGTTGATCAGGTGCACGGTCACCACGCTGTGCGGGGTGTTCACGTGCGCCGCGAAGAACGGCGGGACGCTGGCGTTTGCCGCGCTGTCCGGCAGCTCACGCGCAACGAAGCGCTCGCCGAGCGCCGAGGCATACGCCGCGAACCGTTGCGCCGAGCAGAAGCGGTCGCCCGCGAACCGGTATGCCAGCACGGTCAGGTCTTCATTCTCCAGGCGCTCGCGCACTGCCCGCAGTTCCTCCGGAGCGCTCTCGAGGCCGGCCGGGTTGTCGAGCGGCAACGACGGCTGCGCCACGACGGGGGCGATGACCGAGGGCTCGAGCATCATGGAGACGGCGAAGTTTCCCGTGAAGCACATGCCGATCGCGCCCACGCCGGGGCCACCGCACTCGGCGTGCGCCATGCGGGCCAGCTCGCGCAGCCACCGGGTGACCGGGCTCGCTCCGTTCCCGCCCAGCGCCCGGAATTCGGCGCTGATGCACGCGCGCCGCATGACGGCCACGCCCTCGGCGGCGGTCGCCACCGCGCCATCGCGCCCGAACAGCGAGGGCATGTACACGGTGAATCCCGCATCGCGAGTCCATCGCGCGAATCGCGCCACGTGGGGGCTGATACCCGGCATTTCCGCCAGCACGATCACGGCCGGCCCCTCACCTGCCACGTGCACCGTCTTCGTCACCGAGTCCAACGTGACGTGGCGGTGCGTGAAATCATCGAGGGAATCGTCCACTCGTACGTCGCGGCCCTGCGGGATCGACCGACCGCCCACCTACCCTGCCTCGCTGCGGCTGGAGCCGTCGGCCACTTCGACCACGAGATCGATTTCCACGCAGGCGCCGAATGGAGTCGATGCCACGCCGACGGCGCTCCGTGCATGCACGCCGCGCGCGCCGAACACCTGCGTCAGGACCTCGGATGCGCCGTTGGCGACCACGTGCGGTTCCGTGAACTGCGGCGTGCAGTTCACAAACACCATCAGCCTGACGACACGCGTGATGTGCTCGAGGTCGCCGACCGCCGCTTGCATCACGGCGAGCATTTCGACCGCAATGTCGCGCGCGGCCTGCGCCCCCTCGGCGGCCGTCACCTCGTGGCCCACCTTGCCGATCCAGAGCCGGCCGTCCTTCTTCGCCAGCCGTCCGGACAGGTGGAGCGTATTGCCGGTTCGCACGAATGGCGCGAACGCCGGGACATATCCGGCAACGACGGGAGGCGGTTCGGCGGGCAGGGAGATCTCCAGCGCCCGGAGGCGGTCGCGGATGCTGCTCATGCGGACCTCGCGACGGCGAGGAGGCGCTCGATGTCATCCACGGTGTTGAACAGGTGCGGTGACACGCGAATCTTGCCGTCCCGCAGGCTGACGAAGACGTCGTGCCGCAGCAGGTGCTGGTGCAGGGCCGCCGTCGCCTCGGCGGTCGCCGCGACGAAGCATCCGAATGGGCCCCGGCCTTCGGGCGCCGGCGGACTCGCCGGCGACAGCCCGTCGGGGAGTCGTGCGAACAGATGCTCGATCAGCGCCCGGTTGTGTGCCTGGACCGCCGCGGCGCCCACGCGGCACACGAATGCGGCCGATGCATCCATGGCGGTCAGGTTGAAGTTGAAGTACGACGAGGTCTCGGCGGAGTCCCAGCGCTTCGCGCCGCTTGCCGGCGCAGGATCCTTCAGGTTCAGCGTGGCGAACGTGCGGGCATCCTGACCCATCCAATAGAAGGGCGCGGGGCGCAGGACGTCGCGCACGCCCGGCTTTGCCCAGAAGAACCCCGTGCCATAGGGGCTGAGCAGCCACTTGTATCCGGCGCAGACGATGAAGTCGGCGCCAAGCGTGGCGACATCCATCGGCACCGCACCGCACGACTGGGTGACGTCGAGGACGAACAGTGCGCCGTGGGCGTGGCATGCCGCCGCGACGCGGGGCGCGTCGAGCAACGAGCCGTCGTCGAAGCGCACGTGGCTCGCCGACACCACGCGCGTTCTCGGCGACATCGCGGCGATCAGGTCGTCGGCCGACGGGAACGCGCCCTGGGGGACGACCACCTTCATCGTCACGCCCTCGCGGTGTTGCATCGGCGCCCAGGTGGCATGCTGCAGCGGAAACTCTCCCTGGGCGACGATCACCTCATCGCCCGGCTGCCACGTCAACCCCAGGGCGACTGCCTGCAGGCCGCTGCTCGCGCCGGTGGTCAGGGCGACATCCTCCGCGTGCGCGCCGATGAGCGTCGCGATCGACTGCCGGAGCCGGTCATTCACCTCGAACCAGACGGCGTCGCTCTTGTGGTGGGGAAACCGCTTGGCGTCGAGCGCAACTTCCATGGCGTCGAGCGACGTGCGGGGCATCGCCGACATGGCCGCCGTGTTCAGGTACGCGACATGGCCGAACGAGGGCCATTCGTCCTTCCACGGACTCGCGGTACCCCTGGCCGGCGGAGCGTCAGCGCGTGAGTTCCCAGATGCGCGCGAGGTGGTGGTCGTCATGTTCGGCAACGAAGAAGAGGTGGTCGGCAAGGGTCATCGGGGTGCGGAGGCGCGGATGCAGGAGCACGTGCGACCGTCGCGAGGCGTCCACCGCTTCCGCGGCGGCCAGCAGCCCGGCCCGGGCGTTCCGGAAGCCGGCGAGGATCCCGTCGATCGGGGCGGCGTTGTGGTTGGCCCGGTCCGTCCGTTCGTTCGTGAGGTCGGCCGCGGTGAGCGCATCGCGGCCGGCGCCGTAATCACCAACGCGGGCCAGCCAGAGCGGTTCGAGGTCAAGCAGGTGACCGGCATTCTCCTGCGCCGACCAGGATCCGTCAGTCCTGGCGATGAGGGCGGTGGGCGAGACGCCGCGCACCAGCTCCTCGAGCCTTGCGGGGCAGCCGCGCAGCCGGACGAGCAACGGGGCGAGGCGTTCGACGGGGCAGGCGGTGTCGAATTTCCGGTCGAACCACGGCTGGATGCGTGACATGGCGTGAATGATCGCGGGCCGGGCGGTCCGGTTGCCAGTGGCCAAAAAGACAGTTATCGTCAAAATTGTGCCACGTCGGGAACCGCGACCTCGCCGGCCGGAGCGCCCGCACCGCGTGGTGGTGCTGGCGTACGACGGGCTCTGCACGTTCGAGTTCGGCTGGCCACGAAGCTCGCTACGCTCGGGCTCGACTATCCGGCGAGCTGCCTGGGCGAGCTCGTCGAGGAAGCCACGCGCGAGACGCTCTCGGCGACCGCGTTCCTCGACCTCGTCCTGACGCGCCAACTCGAACGCAAGGATGAGCGACGGGTCCAGACGATGCTCAAGCTCTCCGGGCTGCCCCCCGGCAAGACGCTCGAAGACTTCGACTGGAGCTTCCAGCCCCGGGTGGATCGGCGCGCCATCGAGGCGCTCGCGACCTGCAGCTACGTCCGCGACAAGACCAACGTGCTCTTCCTCGGGCCGCCCGGCGTGGGCAAAAGCCACTTGGCGACCGCGCTCGGCGTCAAGGCCATCAAGAACGGCTTCTCCGTGGCGCACTTCGTGCTCGACGACCTGATGCACGTGCTGCGCGCCGACGCGGCGGTGCCCCCGGCACGGCTCCGCGCCCGGCGCTACTTCAACTGCGCGCTGCTCATCGTCGATGAGGTCGGCTTCCGCCCCCTCGACCGCGCGGAGGCGAACCTCTTCTTCCGCCTGGTCTCGGCCCGGTACGAACGTGGGTCCATCGTGCTCACCTCCAACAAGCACGTCCGCGACTGGCCCGCGATCTTCGCCGCCGACGAGGTTCTCACCACGGCGATCCTGGACCGGCTCCTCCACCACGTCCATGTCCTGAGCATCGACGGCCGCAGCTACCGCCTGCGAGAACTCGATGCCCTGCTTGGCGCCGGTCCGGACCTTCCCTCACCCCCCAACCCGGGAGGTTCCCCCAAGACACGCTGAACGACGAGTGCGGGAACTTGCCTGTTCAGGAACTGCGGGAATTAGGGTGTACTTGCACAAACGCGTCGGCGGAATCCCCGCGCCTAGAACGAGCCTGCTCCAGACGAATCCAATTCTTGCCGCGCTGGCCGGGCGACCGGCTAATCGGCGTATATCAGCAGGATTCATCGTCGAAGCCGCCACCGACCCCATCACCCCTCGCGCCCCCGCCGTCTACCCGTTGCTTGACAACCTTCCAGTCATATCAACGCCCGAGTTCAATTGCAAGCGCGTCTCATGAATGCGGCGGCGCAGCCGCCGCGTACCGCAGCTGCGCTTGTCAATTGCAACGATCGTTAGGCAACACGCGCCCGAGCAGGTCGCAATGGGTCTTTCAGGACACGGTGATCTCCCGAAGCATGCCGTGCAGTAGGTGCATCTTGCCATCGTGAACGTCCGGCACGAAGCAGAACACCGCGTAGCGGCCAGGGCGCAGCGTGACGGTAAACCACACCTGCTTTCCTTTGTCGATGCCGGTGCTCCCCCCCGCAGCGACGGATGGTGGTCCGCCCAGTCCTCCCTTGCGCGCCCACTCCCTGATCGACGCCCCAGTCTGATCGGGAGACAGCCGAACAAATTGGATATCGTGCTCCTGTGGCCCCCGATTCTCAAATCGGACGTGATTCGTGCCGGCACGCAGCCGCCCTTGAAGCGCGAAGCTGTAGTCTGATGCACTAATCGTCACCGTGGGCGTTGGTGGCGGCGGGGACTCGGTCCTCTCGCCCAGCCTGATTTCGCGCATCATGCCGCGCATAATGTGCGGTTTACCATCAGTGGCGTTCACCCAGCAGGTCAGGATGTACCGCCCCGGCGCTAATCGAATCAGCACTTCGCTGCTATCTCCAGGTGCCGTGAGATTCGGCCCGCCGACATCGTGGATGAGCGGGCTCGGTTGACCGCCCGTGGCGAGCTCGTAATACCGCCGGAGCGAGAGCGACTCGGGCACGGGAGAGAGCTCGAGGTGGTGCATCTCATGCCCCTGATTGAGCAGGCGTACAATCACAAGACCGGCTCGCACGGGCGCCGACATGGTGAACGCGTAATCATTCGCCACCACGCGCAGCACGGACCCTAAAGCCGCTGGTTGCTCCGGCGCAGCCGTGTGTGTCGTCCAGAGAATCGTCGAAGTAGTGATGGCGAAGCGGATCACAATGGCGCCTCCGAGAAGCTGGTGGTGTTGCCTAGAAAATATGACTGGGCTGGCCTCCGACTTTCGCGTGGGTTAGCTCCTCGCGATGAGAGTCGGAGTTGCCAGAGCCACAGGCGACGGTCCCACTGTCGCCCCTTTGCGGAGACCAGCCCATGTCATCGTCCACGATCATCTATCTCGGCCTCGACGTCCACAAGGAGTCGATCACGGTTGCGGTCCTGCCGGAGGCGGCGAGCACGCCGACCCGGGTCGAACGCCTGTCGTCTGATTTAGCGAAACTCCGGCGGTTCTGCGAGCGGCTCGTGGCGGGGGGTGACCGGATTCGGGCCTGCTACGAGGCCAGCGGCGCAGGGTACGTGGTGCACCGGGCGCTCACGAGCTGGGGCCACCACTGCGACGTGATCGCCCCGTCGCTCATCCCCACCAGGCCTGGTGTGCAACGGAAGCACGACAAGCACGACGCCGTGCAACTCGCGCGGCTCTATCGCGCCGGAGAGCTCACGGCGGTCCGGATCCCGACCGAGGCGGAGGAGCGGGTGCGCGATGTCGTGCGGTGCCGGGAGACGTTCCAACGTGAGATCCTGAAGAGCCGGCACTACGTCCTCAAGTTCCTGGCCCGCCGGGGCTTCGTCTATCGCGACGGCACGAACTGGACGCAGGGGCACTACGAGTGGCTGCGGCAGCTTGCGGCGGCGACATCACCGCTGGCCGCCGAAGATCGCCGCGTGTTCGGCGAGTATCTCGCGCTCCTCGAGTACAAGCTCGCGCGGCGCGACGCGCTGGATGGGGAGATCGCCGCCTTGGCGCTCACCCCGTTGCTTGCCGGCACGGTGCAGCGCCTGCAGTGCTTCCGCGGCATCGAACGCCACGCGGCGATGGTGCTCGCGACGGAGATCGGCGACTGGCGCCGGTTCGAGCATCCGCGCAAGCTCATGGCGTACCTCGGGCTCGTGCCGACGGAGCACTCGTCGGGTGATCGCGAGCGTCGGGGGGCGCTTACCAAGGCGGGCAACACGCACTGTCGCCACGTGCTCGTGCAGGCGGCGTGGGCGTATCGCTATCAGCCGAAGGTGGGCATTGCGCTCACCCGCCGGCAACACGGCCAGGACCCGCGCGTGATCGCGCACGCGTGGAAGGCGCAGCACCGGTTGCACACCATGTACCAGCGGCTCGCGTTCCGCACGCGGCCGCAGATCGCCGTCGTGGCCGTCGCGCGGGAACTCGTCGGGTTCCTGTGGGCCGTGATGCAGGACGCCCCGCAGGATCAATCACAGGCCGTCGCGGCGTGAGGCGCTCGCGTGGTGGTGGTCGGTGGCACGACCGGAGAACGCTCGAACTCGTTATCGGGTACGTCGCGTGGCAACGCGTCGGCGGAATCCCCGCGCCTAGAACGAGCTTGCTCCAGACGAATCCAATTCTTGCCGCGCTGGCCGGGCGACCGGCTAATCGGCGTATATCAGCAGGATTCATCGTCGAAGCCGCCACCGACCCCATCACGCCTCGCGCCCCCGCCGTCTACCCGTTGCTTGACAACCTTCCAGTCATATCAACGAGTTTGAATTCTGCTGCGCGGCCCGACGGGCCACGCACAATGATGCACGTTCTGGATGACCGAGCGCGAGCGCATGGAGGAGTGCCCGATCCGCGTCAGCAGCAATTCATTGGTTAGGTTGCCGACTCGCATCTAAACAGGACCCGTCGGTCCTGATACGCCTACCGCTGACGCGCTCGAGATGGCTTTGCTCTCGGCCACTTGAGACGTGGCTGCCAGTGCTCCGGGGAAGACCGCGTAAAGGTTGCCCATCTTCTTCCTTCCCGCTGCACGGATATCGTCAAGCCGCTTTTGCATCAGCTCGCGACTTGGGATTCCTGTGGGCGTGTTGAGAATCTTCACAACGTGCTTCTCGTAAGCCCCTACAAAGTCGTCGACGAGCACCTTCGTATCGAGAATGAGGACCCCGTCATCTCGACAGGTCATGTGAGCGCCCGGATCAGTACCGGTGATGCCCACTTGGCCCTTGGGAAAGAAGTGATGCATCACACCATGGCGGACGCCATTGTAGATGATCTCAGCTTCTTCGTCAGTCTTGGGGCGCTTGGACGGTGGGTAGAGGTACTTGGTCCAGTAATGGACGAAATCGTCGCGATCTGTCCCATGCTGACCTTCAGTAAGGAGAGCGCCGAGTAGTTCGACCCCAGCGAAGACCGTCATCAGAATCGGATATCCGACTCGCGACTTTTTCAGGTCGACAAGGTCTTCGACGAGATACTGATGAAGTATGCGCTCGAGGTCTTCCACGTGGCCCGTTCGGCAACCTAACGCCCGGCATAAGCTGCAACCGAACGAGACAAGAGCGCCGCCGCAGGCGGCGCATTCCTAAAATCGGCTGTCAGCTTCACGCCATCGTTAGACGCCAAGGCGCACGTCAGTCGTCTGTCGGATCTACGTGGTCGCCCGGACATAATCAGTCAAAGCGAAGCCCCTCCAAACCGAGCTCCTGAAGGATCTGACGGAGCTCTCCTATCATGGCCTCGCTCCCGTCGGATGGGACGGTCACGCTGAAATCGAGTCCGATCTTAAGATCGGATCCGGAACGAAGCTTCGGCAGGATCTTCGTCCCAAGCCGATTCCAGAGTTCCGGCGGTACCTCTCCAGACAACCGGACCGTTCGCGTAGAACCGCCCGGTGTGACGCCGGAGGCGGGTAGGGATGATGGTCCGGGCTCACCCGGTGGGGCGGGTTCGGGGACTTGGGGCGGCGCCGTTGGAGCACCACCGGGTACCCTGATCTTCTCCGCGACTGCGCGCGTCAATAGGAACACGCCGGGTTCGAACGCCACCTCGTCGACTGGTAACGGTTCTGCGAACCACACGCGCTCGTAGCTTCCGTTCGCCTGCTTACCTGACGCCAAGCCGAACTCGCCGCGGCCCACGAAGTCCGAGATCCGCGCACGAAGCACACTGTCCGGATCCACGAGCCTCGTGAGCGATCCATTGAGGAAGCTCTGCCGCAGGCTCGCCAGCGACCATGCGCCCTCCGCCTTGAGCGACGGCGGCCAGTTTCTGTCGATGTATCCGGCTCCCACCGATTCGTTGAGAAGCGCCTCTGCCTTGAGCGCGGCGATGACCCGTCCACAAAGCGTTTCGCCACTGGACGAGTGACCCGCCCCAAGGTCGATCACCTTCAATCCGTCGGGTTCCTGGGCGTCGGCGATGACTGCGTAGCGATAATCGCCCCACACCTCGTCCTTGGCGGCCTCCTCTGCGTCGCGAAGCTTGGCCTGGATGTCGGATCGGTCTCCCCGATCGAACTCGCCCCCGAGTGTTCCGTCCGACACTTCGCGCGCCACCCGCCTCCACGCCAGCACGAGCTCGACCTTGTCGCGAAGATCGCGCCCCGGCTTCTTCAAACACCACACGAGTGCGGCCGGATAGAGGCGAGGAGACTTGCCACGGTTTCTTGTCCATTCCGCGATCTGCGAACGTGCAGCACCGGTGGTGGACCACTCCACCTCGGGGTCGGCGACAATGAGCGTCAGGCGCGGCGAGTCGGGGATCTCGGTTCCGTCCGAGGGGAACGCGGCCACGGGCACGCTCGCGCCCCGACGAAACTCTTCTTCGACCAGCTTGCGTGCCGCCGGTTTGATTTCGCTCTCCTCGTCAAGGGACGCGCGACGATCGTTGACGACCTTCTTCAACGTCGGCTGAAACCCGATGCGGAAGCCGTCGGTACCTGCCTTCCGGACGAAGTATGCGCGATCCTCCAGCGCCATGGCCGCGCTGTCCACCGATGTCGTATCGACGTCCGGTTCTCCGAGTGCGAACCGCAGCTCCGGCAAATGAGCGACCTTGTCAGTCTGACCGCCAGACGATTCGAACAGGATCGCGGTAGCGACACGTCGGTGTATGTCACGCAACGGACCCCTCGTGTCCGCGTCCAGCGCCCGGGCGTGCGACTGTTCCCCGGCGATGTCCGTATCGATCGCGGCTACCAGCCTCGACTCGCCCAACTGGCCAAGGACGACACTCCGGAAACCCGCTTCGGCCAGAGGCGCGGAGCCCAACGTGATCAGAGGTTCCGTGCGCGCCTTCCGAAACGCATCCTGCGCGGCTAGCGAGATCCACTGCGCGAGCATCGCCAGCGTGCCGCGGGTCTGCTGGTACTGCGGAAGCGACTGCCATTTCCTCTGGAAGACTGAAAGTGTCGCCGGGTGAAACGGATAGCAGGCCTCGAAGCGTCGCTGGAGGAATTCACGTGACTTCGCCTCCGTGGCTGTTGCATCCACGGCGGTCCACTCCGGCGGCAGCTGCGCGCGACGCTCGAAGCACCAGTCACCGAAGGCCTTCGAGACGTTCCGGCGGATCTTCTCGCTGCCCAGGTCCTGGAAGAGGCGCCGGCGCACCACCTCGCTGATCTCGGTCTCATCGTTGGCGATCAGGTCCTTCGCCACCCGCCGGACGACCTTCGAGATCCGATCCTGCCATGCCTGGTCCCACTCGGTCATCTCCACCTGGCTGCGCGGGAGCGAGATGACACTGGCGGCGTTCGTGCTGCCGGTAGTGGCCACCGTGAGGTTCTGAATGAACGCATGAAACGACTCGGCCCCGCCCCTGTGCCTGTTCAGGTAGTTCAGCACCTCGTCGAAGAGGAGCAACACCGGGCCGCCCGCCGCCTCGAATACGCGCGCGATGGAGTCAGTCCCCGGAGGCGATGTTTGCGCCGCCGGACCCAGCATCTCCACGCCACGGTCGCCCGCAAGCTGCCGCGCGATGTCAATCCAGGGCGTCTCGCGCCCCGGCTGGGGGTCCCAGGCGTTCCCGACGAAGACGGCGACCTTCGCAGACGGAACGTCGGAGATTCCAGCGTCTCCTATGAGTGCCGATACTCCATCGATGTCGTTTGCCTTCTTGCCCAGACGCGCGAGGTGATAGAGGGTGGTGAGCGTGTGGGTCTTGCCGCCCCCGAACTGGGTGATGAGCGTCATCACGGGCGCGGTGTTGTCGGTGCGGGCCGACAGGCGCCGGAGCACGAGACCGCTGTGCTCGCGAAGAGCCCGAGTGAAGGACGTGCGAGCGAAGAACTGCGCGGGGTCCTTGTAATCAACCGGAGCGGTCCCGGCGACAACCTGTTCCAGGGCTATCGCGAACTCGTCCGGGTTGAAGGAGCGACCTTCACGCACCTCTTTGCGCGGCGTGGCGACTTTGTACCAGGGTTCCATGGGCTTCCGGTTCAGATTCGTTGTAAGCGTGAAAACATGTCTGCTGCGGGCGCCTTGAGCCGCGCAAGGTTTGCGTAGGCGAGCGGCGCGACGGCCCGATCGCAGGAATACATCCGGTATCGGATGCCATCGGTGACGACGACGTCGCACGCCAGGCCAAGGGCCGTCACATATCCCTGCGCCTGCTCGAGCGCTCCTTCCACGCCGGCGCCGAGCCGCTTCGCTTCGATAACCAGATGGCAGTTCTCGGGTGTTCGCGGCAGCGCGCGGAACAGGGCGACGTCGACGTGACGCCACTTGACGGCGATTCGCTCGGGCGGCCATCCCAAACTGCGGAGCAAGGGCACGACGTAGTGGACGATCAGCTCGTCCTCGCTCGGAAGATCCCCGAATGCAGAAGCATCCTGCATCAGGGGAACAAGGTCGGCTACCTGGGCGACGAGGCTCGAGACCACTTGCGGCACGACGCTCAGCGGCGGGTCCTCAACGGGTAGCTGCGGGAGCGATGCGGTCTGCCAGCTCGCGGGCGGTGAGTTCAGGAAGCGAGTCGCGAAGTCGGCGACCTCGGGACTCCACGCCCGCGCGCACCTCGGCGGATTGGCGCCGAACACAGCGGTCGGGAAGGTATGCTCGGCGCTGAGCTTGCCCCATCGAACCCGGCGGGTGTGCTGGAGGTCCCAGCCGTTGACGTCGTCGAACGCATTCTGGTACTCGTACTTTCCAGCAACGATGCCCACAGCGGCAATTCGTGCCAGGCCGGTGCGCAGCAGGACGATGTCGCCGACCCCCAGTTCCGTCGCGAAACGACGCACGAACGGACCATCGAACATTTCGTCGCCTCGGTCAGCGGCCCATGGCCCAGCGTCACCGGTTCCGATGAGGGCGACGCCATGACGGAGGAGCACGTCCGCGTAGCTGCGCGACGCCGGTCCGGCCGACACCTGCCAGATGGCGGGGACGGGGGCGGTCACCTCTGCACCTCGATCCTCTCCAGCGTCGCGATGTAGCTCTCAGATAGGCGCCAGTGTCTCGCGCCGCCGACGATCAGGTCCTTGTAGGCCTGGTTCGGCAGGGGCGCGTTGGGTTCCGGCGTCGCGAAGTACGTCTGGACGGTGAGCGGCTTATCGGCGCTTCCCTCGGCGAAGACCATGCATTCGCGTCGCCAGTACGAGTTGGTGTCGCGTCCGGGGCGGTACCCCTCGTTCTGGTCGAGAGCGCCGAGGTCCAGACCATCGATCTCGAAAACCACGCCCCACACTTCGCTGCCAGCGGTCGGTACGGCATCGGCCACGCCGCAGCCGCGACTTCTCGACTTCCGCGTGAAGGCGATGCGGTGATCGGGGAGCTTCGCGACGGCGACAAAGCACGCCGATGGGCAGCGCTGATTCATCTGTGCCCAGTCCATATTGGAGCCGTACGCGAAGTAGAGCATGTCCTAACGCGGCGCCGCCAGGACCATTGCTTCGAGCAGTCGCTTCTCCTCGCTCCCGCCGGGATAGAGCGCGACGAGCGCGTTGGCGAGACGCATGAAGTCAGGCCCCCGCTCCTGCTCCGCCTTGAGGAGCGTACGGAGCGCGTTGGTGCGGCCAGCCGACTGGAGCAGCATGGCTGCGTGGACACGGTCGAGTGTTGTCGCTTCCTGCCGCCCGCTGAGGCTCTCATCGGAAATGTCGATCGCAGCGCGCCGGCCGCGAGCGCCCTTCTTCGTTCGCGGAGCGGGTTCGATGTCCGGGAAGAGCATCCCTTGCAGCGCCTCAGCCTTCGGACCGCGCGAGGTTTCCAGCCTTGCCGCGACCGCGCTGGCGCCGTCCTCGCCGAAGAGCTGTTTCGCGCGTTCGGCCACAGGGATAAGCCGAACGACTCCCTTCTTCGTCTCGATGACGCGCCCCTCCCATTTGGGCAGATCGATGCCGAGTGGCTGGGCGAACCGGCGGACGACATCGAAGACGAGGGTGAAGCCCTTGGCCTTGCCGCCCGATCCGCCCTCTTCTTCGTCGTCGTCGGCTTCGTCGTCCTCACTGTTGTCGTCGGATTCGGCCGCGCCGTCGGCATCCGTCGCCTGGAGCGTCCACAGGAAAAGCGCGGTCAATCGGGCGTCCTCCTCGACGGCGCCCGCAGCGCCATTCCGCGCCTTGGCTCCGGCGGTGCCGAGTACCTGGGAGAGCGCGCTGCGGCCGACTACTTCCCAGACCTTGGCGAGATACTCGTCGAGCTTCACCTCGCGGCCCTCGGCGGTCTCTACGCGCTCGTAGCGGCTGAAGATCTCGAGCGCAGGGCCGATGCACGCAAAGACGAGATCGGCGCCGCGGATGCTCTCTGACTGGAGGCGTTCTATCCAGTCCGCCACGCGCGCGGGCAGCTCGCGTAGAACCTCGCCCCAATCCCCAACCGGCGCATCGTCCGGGCGCGGCCGACACACGAGGTGAACACTCGTGGCCAGGGCTGCGGACTCGCGGGAGCGAAGTCGACCCGGTCTCTCTGTTGCAATTGGCCAAGACCCAGTGATGGTCCAGCGAGCGCTGATCATCCCGCTGAGGAGAGCCTCCCATCCCTCAGTCGTTTTGTGAGCAAACACTACAGAACCAATTCCTTCATCGGTGAGTACGCGACGGCCTTCTGCAAAAACACGCGCCATAGTCGCCTCAAACCACTGCCTGTCCTTTTTGCTACCGTTATCGCGTTTCGTTTCATCTTGAACCGCTTCGCGCTGCTTTGGTGACAAGGGATTAGCCGGATCGAACGGATCACGAAACAACGCGCGCTCCGGCAGGGATCTCTTCAACCACACAAGAAAGAAGTCTGCAAGGTCGGCGTACGGCACGGCGTCATAGTAGGGTGGATCTGTGAACCACACCGGGGTGGATGCGTCTGGAAGCGGGCTCGATGCCGCATCCGACTGCTGGACTTGACCTCTGGGCGGCATTCCGCTCACCGCCTCGGCGGCCCCCACGATCTGGTCGAGGACATTCGCGTAGCTGCCCGTCGCGTCCGACGAGGGGACGCCCTCAGCAAAATCCCACACCATCGGCAGCGCCTGGCGGTTGAACACGTGGCCGAGCTTCTCACCGCCAACGTCCCACCCGAGCAGCGACGCATGGCGGTCGGCCAGTCGCGACACGACAAATGCGTTCAGTTCGGCGAGTTCCGGCGCTCGGCCATGCCCAGCCGACGCAATGCACCCAAGTGCAATCTTCTGCCGCGCCGTGAACAGATCTCCCCACTGCAGCATTCCGTACCGCTGCACGCGGAAGCCGAGAGTGCCGATCGGCGGGAGCGGCTCGTCTGGCACCGGAGACAGTCCCTTCCTGCCTCCACGTTCCCACTCCGCCAGCAACTTCGACAGGCGGTCCTGCGCCTTGCGCACCGCCTCGTAATCGCGATCCGTCGGCAGACGGTAATGCCGGCCTGCCTGGCCGCGCCTGAGCGTCACTACGGCGAGCATCCGCGCGCCGCCGGTGCGTCTTCCCTTCGCGTCGAAGATCACGTCGGCCCCACCGTGCTGCGCCGCGAGCTGCGCCCGCACACGCTCGGGCGGCAGCACCACGCGGCAACAAACGCAGGTCGCCTTCGCCCGGGTCACCGTGCCGACCGGCACTTCCTTTTCGGACTTCGGCTCGAACACCTCGAACACCACGCGCGGCGTCTCACCCTGCGGCCGGACGACCCGGTGGCGCAGCGCCCCCTTGCGGCTCGCCTTCTTGCACAGCCAGAACGAGCGCGCCAGCGGGATCTCGGCGCCGCAGTTGGGCGACTCGCAGCGCACCGTCCGCGCCCAGAGATAAGCGATCGGCGTCGCGCCGTCCGCGTCCTTCGGGTAGAGATCAGCAAGGTCATTCTCCGCTTGGCTTTTGATCTCGGCCCCGACCTTCCGCAGCTCGTCAGCCAGCCGCGGGCCGTGCCGCGGAATGTCCTGCAGCATTACCTTGAGGATGAGGCACGCGACCGGATTGAGATCGCTCGCGAACGCGTCGCATCCCACGCGAAGTGCCTCCAGCGGAATAGAGCCCCCTCCTGCGAACGGATCCACCACAAGCGGCGGCTCGTACGCGGACCCGTCATCGGACGCGTCCGCAGCCTTCACCAGCGCACGACCCACCTCCAGATAGGCTGGCTTTCCCGCATTGTCCCAGTTCGCGAAGTCGGCGATGAAACGGAGCAACGCCTTCCTCAGGTCTTCGTCGGTCTTGCCGGGATTGCACCCCGGAACGTCACGCAGCCGTTTGCGCGCCTCCGCCTTGAAGGCGGAAGGACAGAGCGGGTCACATGGGTCCGGCCACAGCAGGGCAAGCAGCACCGCCCGGCTCGACGCAAGTGGGCGTCGCGCCCACCACTGGTGGAACGACTGTGGGTGTCGACGCACTAGCGGCTTCTCGCGAATGGCGTGTGCACTCACAGCGGCTATCGGGAAGTCCACTTCCGCGAGGCGCTTGCACTCCTTCGGAATGCTCATGAAACGAGCTCCTGGCGTACGCTGTCCCGCTCACTCCACGGTACCGGCACGATCTCGTAACTCCGCAATGCGTCCACGATCGCGCCCGATGGCGCACGATCCTCGTCGTTCAAGAGGGCATAGAACCTCGATTGCGGCGCACGCACCTCCCGCGTGTCGATCCACGCAAAGGCCAGTGTCTCGGCGATGTCCCGGCTGGGGCGCGCCACGGCGCGCACGAGTCGCTCGGGCGCGCGTCGCGACGCGGGCACCACGAAGTCGAAATGATGGTCGTAGCCGCTCTTGCCCGTGAACTTCACGCGGGGGGTATAGCGCACGTCGTTGAGGTCGAGCCACGCCGCGACGTCTTCCAGGAATACGCTCGCCACCACCGGCACGGCGAGGTAGAACATGTCGTTCACGGCGAGAATAGCCTGCACGAGATTGTGCTTCTTGAGCGGGAAGTTGGCAGGGTTGGCGCGAATCGCGAGCCGATCCCGCTCGTGCTGCACCCCGAAGCCGCTCAGAGTGACGTTGAGCAGGCTCCGGCGCTTCGGCGTGTCCAGGTCGCACCCGGAGGACCGGAGGTCTTCGATCGTCTCGCCGCCGTCAGTGATCTCGAAGCCGCCGTCGTCACGGCGGACGTAGATCTGCACGTAGTCGTTATGGCGGTCGAGGTACGGCGTGGTGATCTCCACGTACTCCTCGCCAAGTTCGCGCAAGATGGATTTGTCCCGTACCCACTCCGCGTAGCGGTCGACCAACGCCCGGACTTCCTCGATCACGGGAAGAGCCCCTGAAGGATGTTGGGCGCGCGGGTGATGTTGACGAAGCGCATGAAATCCAGAAGCGTCTGCCAGCGGTCGTTGAGATTGGAGAACGCGGCCGGTGGGATCTCGAATGCCCACTTTGCGCCGAAACCCTCGCGGTAGAGGTGCAGGTGCGGCGAGCCGATCTCCGAGTCATCGGGGTTCCGGTGCGGCTGACCGCCGAAATCGAGGCGCGCGAGCACCACCACACCGCGGGAGCGGTTCTGATACGTGCCCTTGGCCAGGTTCACATGACTGCGGGTGACGTCGAGGCTGAAGGATTCGCGCTTGTCAGTGCTCGTCAAGGGGATGCGCAAGGCACCGCCGAGTCCGGGGTAGTCGTACTCCGTGTCATCCACGCGATGCTTTTCCATCGCGAAGAGGACGTCAGCCTCCGCTTGTGTCAGGATGATCTCCGTCACGGCTCTCCCGCTTCAGCGGTGTCGGGTGGGAACTCGACCTCGACCGTCATCGTCTCGACGTCCATGTAGTAGTGAGCGATCTTGACCACTTCCTTCCAGCCCATCTGGGCGGGGTCCGAGATCGGCGTGCGCAGACGCGGCTCGGTGGCGCAGTCGGTGACTACGTACAGCCAGTAGCAGTCGCGCCGGTCCTCGGCCGTACGATGCTCGTTCGGAGTGAGCAGGATCGTCCCGCTCCGCGCCGCCAGCCCCTTTACCTCGATCAGGCGCAGCTCACCCGTGGCGAGGTCGAGGCTCGTGACATCGTAGCCAAGGTTCTTCTCTGAGACATCGCACACCTGGCGGCCGAGCGCCTGCTCGTGCTCCATCACCACTCGCATGGCCGTAGCCTCGGTCTCGAAATCGGGCCGAAGGCGGCGCACCTCGGGAGCCTCCCGCGCCGGATGGGGAAGCACGAGGACGCTCGCGATGCGCTCTACTGCCTGGAGCGTAAGTGCTCGCTGGCGATCAAGGTCGAGCCGTCGCCGATCCCGGCGGGCAAGTAGTTCTGCGTGCCGGGTTTCTGCCATGGAGAGACGGCCCTCGGCGCCGGGCAGCTTCTTCTCGACGTCCGCCGCGGCCCGGCCGATCTCCTCATCGGCGCGCTGCAATAGTTCGGTCAGCGACAGCTCGACATGCGCGGCCACGCGCTCGACCTCAGCCAGTCGATCCTTGCGCGTGTCCTCGAGGAATGGCGCGAGAACGCGGGAATGCAGCCATGCCGTTGCCTCAGGGAGTTCGGCCGCTGGGGGAAGATTCACCGGACAGTCAGCCGGGACAAAGTTACCCAGCAGCGCCGTATCCTGAAGCCTAGGTTCGTCGCCGTCGCCGATTTCCGCGGCGAAGAGGCGCTCGTGCACAACGTGGCCGAGCCCGTCTACGACTCGCGCGCGATAGAAGTCGATACGGGCGGGCGCCTCGTGCTGCAATGAATGAAATGTTGCGCCCTTTGCAACTGAGTCCCGTGCGAGCACGAAGGCGTGCCTGCGGAGTGCTTCGAAGAGTGGATGTCCTGGCGTGACCCACTC
>JAYEKC010000173.1:0-19429 GCA_034716715.1 Gemmatimonadota bacterium
ATCCCCCCCGCCCCCCCCCACGACCGCATCGGCGGGCTTGGCTCGATCGACAACTTCGCCCGCATCCGGATGGCGATTCCCGATGTTCGCCACAACGCGCCGACGTTCGCGGCGTGGGCCGACATGACGCTCGACAAGGCGCTCGGGCCGCTGATGTCTTCCATGTCGCGCCGCGAGGCGACGTCGTTCGACAACGTGGTGTTCCTGAACCGCGGTGACCACTTCGAGCGGGTGCCGCTGCCGGCCGAGGCGCAGTTCGCGCCCGCGTTCTACGCCGGAGTCGCCGACTTCGACGGCGACGGCAGCAACGACCTGTTCCTCGCGCAGAACTTCTCCGAGACCGCCGTGGGCCGGCCCCGCGACGACGCCGGACGCGGCCTGCTGCTCCTCAACGACGGCCGCGGCGGGTTCACGCCGGTGAGCGGCGCGCGGTCCGGCATCGTCGTGTACGGCGACCAGCGCGGCGCCGCGTTCGCCGATTTCGACGGCGACGGGCGCGTGGACCTCGCCGTGGCCCAGAACGCCGGGCCCACGCGGCTCTTCCGGAACCGAGGCGCCAAGCCGGGCCTTCGCGTGCGCCTCCGCGGGCCGGCCGCCAACCCCGACGCTATCGGCGCCCAGGTGCGCGTCGCATTCGGCGAGAGGCTCTCGCCCGTGCGCGAAGTCCAGGCCGGCAGCGGATACTGGTCGCAGAACGGCGCTGTCCAGGTGTTCGGGCTCCCGTCGGCGCCGGAGGAAGTGTGGGTGCGGTGGCCGGGCGGCGCCGAATCGCGCACGCCGGTTCCGGCCGGCGCCCGCGAAGTCGTGGTGACCGCGCCGCCACGCTGAGCCGGCGGGGCCCGGGCGCTGGCAGGGTCCCGCACGGCTCTTCGCAGCCCGTTACAGCGGGCCGTTACAGCAGGCCGTTGCAGCGTGCCGTTGCAGCGTGCCGTTACTGCGGGCGAGGCGCGCCCATCGCCTCCACGCGCGCGAGGTAGTCGCGCGCTTCGGCGAGGTCCGGCTTCAGCGAGAGGGCCCGGCGGAACTGCTCCGCGGCGTCGCCGAACTGCCCGAGCCGCGCGAGCGCGACGCCCCAGTTGAGGTGCGCGTCGGCGTTGTCGGGCCGGATCGCGAGCGCGGCCTCGTAGTGGGGGATTGCGGCCGCCGCGCTGTCGAGCCGCACGAGGGCGTTGCCCCAGTTCACCTGCGCGTCGGCGTATGCCGGATCCGCGGCAACGGCCCTGCGATAGAGGCCGATCGCCCCCGGTACGTCGCCGAGGCGGACGAGCGCGTTCCCCCAGTTGCTGAACGCCTCGGCATAGTCCGGCTTGAGTTCGATCGCACGGACGAACTCCGGCACGGCGTCGCCGGGGTTGCCGATCCGCGTGAGCGCGACGCCGAGGTTGTTGTGCGCCTCCGGGTACGTGGGGTCGATCGCGATGGCGCTCTTGTAGTGCTCGGCCGCGTCCGCGAAGCGGCCCCGGGCCGCGAGGTCGCTCGCGAGGCCCACCTCCGCGATGGCGGAGCCTGGTTCCACCGCGAGCACGCGCGTCCACAGCGTCTCCGGGCTCGTCCATACGGTTGCCTGGCGCCACGTCGCCGCGCCGAACGCGACGATCACGACCGCCGCCATCGAGCGGGCCACCGCATCGAACGCGCGGGGAACGGCAACGAGCGCGGCGCCGGCGATGAGCGCGAGGGCCGGCGCCGCGTGGTACGTGTACCGGTCCGCGACGATCTGGGGTCCGTTCTGCACCACGCCGAGCGTGGGCAGGAGCAGCACCACCCAGGCAGCGAGCGCGGCCGCGGCGCCGGGCGCGCGGCGCCGCGCGGCCACCCACGCCGCCACGGCGAGGGCGACCACTCCGTAGGCCGCGAGGAACTGCGTGGCGAGCGGGTCCACCGACTTCGGCATCTCGTGCAGTGGGGAGAGCGAAGTCGGCAGCAGCGTCTTGCCGAGGTAGTACGCGACGCTCCACGCCGACACGGCGGCCTTCCCGGCCACGCCGAGCTGTGTGGGCGGATGGAGGGCCACCAGCGAAAGCGTCGCCGTGCCCGCCGACAGGAGGGCGAATGGCGCGACGTCGCGCCACACCGGCAATCCCGGTGCGCCGAATGCGTCGCGCCAGGATGTCACCCGGCGCAGCGGGTACACGTTGAGGATCAGGATGATCGCGGGGGCGGTCATCGCGACGGCCTTCGAGAGCAGCGCGGCCACGAACGTCGCGAGCGCGATCCAGTACCACCGGCGTGAACCGCCCGGCTCGGCGGACCGGAGGTAGGCGATGAGGGTCAGCGCATAGAGCAGGCCCGAGAGGACGTCGCGCCGCTCGGTCACCCACGCCACGGACTCCGCCCGCAGCGGATGAACGGCGAAGAGCAGCGCCGTGGCCGCCGCGCCCACGAGCACGCGGCCCGGCTCCGCCTGGGGAAGGGCGAGCGCGAGCAGGCGGCGGGCGAGGAAGTACACCGCCAGGGCCGCGGCGGCGTGGAGGAGCAGGTTCACCAGGTGATAGCCCCGCGGGTCCATTCCCCACAGGACGTAGTCGAGCCCGTGCGTCATCCACGTGAGCGGCACGTAGTGGCCCATGTGGAACGTGGTCCACATCCAGCGCAGCTCTGCGGGGCCAAGGCCGCGGTACGCGGCATTGTCGAGGAAGTTGCGGTCGTCGTCCCAGTTGACGAACCCGGCCTGCAGCGTGGGGACGAACGCCAGTACAGCGGCGGCAAAGACGACGACCGGCGCGGCCCAGGCCGCTCCGGCCGGGGGCCCGCTGCCCGGCTCGGCCGGCGATGGGCGCGAGGCCCGGGTCACGCGCACGCTACGGCTTCTTCGTGCCCGGCGGCCGCGTCCAGACGATGATCGTCCCGCACGGGATGGAGTTGGCGCTGTGCGAGAACTCGAACGGCACGGCGGCGAACGTGTCGTACAGTTCCATCGCCTCCACCGTGTTCGGCGGAAGGTCGTCCACCTCCATGCCACGCGCCCGCTGCCCGTCCACCCACATGTCGGGAATGCACGACATGCCGCGCGAGCCGGAATACGTCACGAACCTCACGCCGTTCCGCGTGTTGCTCAGCCGCACGAGCTGGATGCCCGTCCGGGTCTGCAACACGTCGGTAAGCCGCGACGCGCCGCGCGCCACGATGTCCTCGCGCGTGATGAACAGCCCCTGCTGGCGCCTGTCGAGCCGTTCGTAAAACCCGCGGAGCCCTGCGCGCCGGGTGGCCGCCTCCTCCTCCACGCGCGCCGCCGGCAGGTTCGTGGCCAGTTGCTCCATCTCGATCATCAGAGTGTCCCACTGGCGGGCGCGCGCCGAGATCTGGGCCTCGATGGGCGAATACCCCGGCCGCCGGACCGCGATCGTCAGCGTGTCCACATCCGCCGTGAAGAGCCGGAACAGGCCCTTGGGGTCGGTGCGCGTCCCCGCGCCCGGGATCTCGACCGTGGCGCCCTCGATCGCCACGCCGCGGGCGTCGCGCACGATGCCTACCAGTTCGCGGCGGCCGGACGGGACCTGGGCAGACGCGGTGGCCACCATGGCCAGCACGACGACGGCGAGAACCGTGCCGGCGGGGTACACTTGCCTCATGCACACCTCGGACGGACGGGGGAAGGCGAACCGGTGCCCCGGTGTGCTCCCCGGTGCAAGGGACAGTTCGCAGGGGGAAACTTAGGGAGTCGGCGGCTCCCCGCCAGAGTTCTTGTACCGCGTGAGACCGTGGTAGGTTTCGTCGTGCTTCCTCGCATTGCCCGCCACGCGGCGGCCGGACTGCTGCTCGCGGCCGGCGCCGGCGCCCAGGGCGCCCTCACGATCCCGGCGCCGCGCGGCTACGTGAACGATTTCGCCGGGGTGATCCAGCCGGCGGCGGCGGCGTCCATGGAGGCGCTCGCGCGCACCGTCCAGCAGCGCAGTGGCGGTGACATCGCGATCGTCACCCTCCGCGACATCGGCGGCCGCGAAGCGGCCGACGTGGCCCTGCAGATCGGGCGCGACTGGAAGGTCGGGTCCAATGCCGCCATCGGCGACGCACGCCGGAACGCCGGCGTGGTGGTGCTGCTCGTGCCAAAGGAAACGAGCTCCGACGGCAGCGGCCAGATCAGCATCCAGGTGGGGCAGGGCGCCGAGGGGTTCATCACGGACGCCGCCGCGGGGCAGATCCGCCGCGAGGCCACGGAGTACTTCCGGCGCGGCGACTACAGCACGGGCCTGCTGGTGATCACGGCGCGACTGGCCGAGCGGTACGCGGCGCAGTTCGGGTTCTCGCTGGACTCGGTTCCCGGCGTCCCGCCGCGCACGGCGCGGCAGCCGCAGGGCTTTCCACCGGCGGCCGCGGTGTTCCTGGTCATCATCGTGGTAATCCTCCTCACGAGCAGCCGGCGGCGCGGCTGCGGGTGCCTGCCGTTCTTCGCCGGGCAGGCGCTGGGGGGGATGATGTCATCCGGCCGGGGCGGGTGGCACGGCGGAGGGTTTGGCGGCGGCGGTTTTGGTGGTGGCGGTGGCGGCGGATTCGGCGGATTCGGCGGCGGGGGCGGGTTCTCCGGCGGCGGATCGAGCGGCAGGTTCTGACCCGATCGTGGAGCACACATGACCTTCGACAACCTCGTCCAGCAACTCCGGGCGGCGCACGGCGACGCGCTGCTTGGCGTGCTGGTGTACGGGTCCACGGCGGCCGACGCCGGCGCCACCCGCGGGCACAACGTGCTCGTGGTGGTGCGGTCGCTCGACATGGCCACGATGCAGGCCGCCGGCGCCATCGCGACGGCATGGCACGAAGCGGGGAATCCTGCGCCGCTCACGCTGACCGAGGCGGAATGGACGTCGAGCCGCGACGTGTTTGCCATCGAGCACGCCGACATCGCCGAGCGGCACCGCGTGCTGCACGCCGCGCACGGATTCGCGCCCGAACCGCGGGCCAACATTCGCGACGCCGACATCCGCCGCCAACTCGAGTACGAGCTGCTCGCGCTCACGCTCGGCGTCCGGTCGGCCATCGCGCACGCCGGACGTGACGTGAAGGACCAGCGCGCCGTGCTGGCGGCCAACGCGAGCCGCGCGACGGCCCTGATGCGCGCTATCCTGCGGCTGGAGCGCCGCGCCGTTCCGTCGGCGGGCGAGGCGGTGTGCCGTGAGGTGGCGGCGCTGACCGGCGTGGCGGCTGCACCGTTCGAGGCCGCCCTCGCCCAGCGGCGCGGTACCGAAGTGCCGCGGGCGGGGCTCGAGGCCGCACTCGCCGGCTTTCACGGCGGCCTGGCGGCGCTGGTCGCCTGGGTGGACGCCCGTCCGACGGGTGATTAACCGTTTCTGTTTCCCAACCTTTCACGCTGCACGAAGGAACCCCTGATGACCTCCCTCCGACGCCTCGCCCCGCTCGCCCTCGCGCTCGGCCTTGCCGCCGGCACGTCGGGCTGCGGCTACAACCAGATCCAGACCCTCGACGAGAACGCCGCCAAGGCCAAGCAGCAGATCTCGGTCCAGCTGCAGCGCCGCGCCGACCTCATCCCGAACGTCGTGTCCACCGTGCAAGGCTTCGCCAGCCACGAGACCGAGGTGTTCACCGCCGTGGCCGACGCGCGCTCGAAGCTCGCCGGCGCGATTCCCACGGGCGACCTCTCGCAGATGGCCGCGGCGTCGCAGCAGCTCAACGGCGCCCTCGGCCGGCTGCTCGCCATCAGCGAGAACTACCCGCAGCTCAAGTCGAACGAGAACTTCCTCCAGCTGCAGGACCAGCTCGAGGGCACGGAGAACCGCATCGCCGTGGCCCGCACGGACTACAACACCGCGGTGAACGCCTACAACACGTACATCCGGAAGTTCCCCCAGGTGCTCACCGCGAAGGTGATGGGGATGAAGGCGCGCGACTACTATGAGCTGGCCGACGCGTCGGCGGCCGCGGCGCCGAAGGTGTCGTTCCCGTCGGAGAAGAAACCGTAGTCCGCGCGCGCGGCCTCCTCGCCGCCGGGCTCGCCGCCGGGCTCGCCGCCGCGCTCGTCGCGTGCGGCGGGCCGCGGGTGGACACGTCGTGGCACGAGGAAGGCGGCGTGCGGTGGCGCGCGCTCGACGTGCCCCGCCGCGGCCACGCCGGCTTCACGCGACTCGACCCGTCGCGCACCGGCATCACGCACCGGAACGACGTGGACGACGAGCACGCCCTCGCCAACCGCAACCTGCTCACGGGCGCGGGCGTCGCCGCGGGTGACGTCGACGGCGACGGGCTGCCGGACCTGTTCTTCGGGTCCGTCGAGAAACCCGGCGCCCTCTACCACAACCTCGGCAACTTCAAGTTCGCCGACGAGACGAAGGCGCGCGGCATCGACGTCACCGGGCTCGCCATCACCGGCGTCGCCATGGCCGACGTCAACGGCGACGGCAGCCTCGACATCATCGCGGGCACGCTCGGCGGACCCATCAAGCTGTGGCTCAACGACGGCACGGGCCACTTCACCGACGCCACCGCCGGGAGCGGCCTCACCGGCGGGCTCGCCGCCACCACGCTCACGCTGGCCGACGTGGACGGGAACGGCAGCCTCGACCTGTACGTCGCCACGTACAAGGTGCGCAACTCGCTCGACGCCGTGCCGCCCGAGGAGCGCACGTTCGACAAGGTCGTGCGCAAGATCGGCGACCGGTACGAGGTGCGTCCGGAGATGGCCAAGGACTTCCGCGTGGAAGACCGCCCCGACCTCGGCGGCGTGGTGCGCACGCAGCGCGCCGAGCGCGACCTGTTCTTCCTCAACGACGGCAAGGGCCACTTCACCGCCGAGCCCATCAAGGGCCCGCGGTGGCGCGACGAGGCCGGCCGGCCCATCGCGCAGGAGAGCGACCTGTTCACCCTCGCCGCCCGCTTCTACGACTTCAACGGCGACGGCGCACCGGACCTCTACACGTGCAACGATTTCGAGGATCCGGACGAGATCTGGCTCAACGACGGCAAGGGGAACTTCCGCAAGGTGCCCTGGCTCGCCATCCGCGAGACGAGCAACACGTGCATGTCGGTGGACTTCGCCGACATCGACCGCGACGGGCACCCGGATCTCTTCACCGCCGACATGCTGAGCCCCACGCTTGCGGCGCGCCAGCGGCAGGTGTCCACCGACTCCCCGCTGCCCAAGCAGGTGGGACTCTCGCCCGACCGCGGCCAGTGGATGCGCAACGCGTTGCTGCACGCGCGCGGCGACGGCACGTTCGCGGAGATCGCCGATTTCGCCGGCGTGGCGGCGAGCGACTGGACGTGGGGCTCGGCGTTCCTCGACGTGGACCTCGACGGGTACGAGGACCTGCTCACCGTGAGCGGCCACCGCTGGGACATCCGCGACGCCGACACGTTCGAGCGCATCCGGAACAGCATTCCGCGCGTTCCCTGGAACCGCGAGCAGGCCGAGTTCCCGCGGCTCGCCGCGCACAGCACGGCGTTCCGGAACCGCGGAAACCTCACGTTCGCCGACGCGAGCCGGGAGTGGGGATTCGGGGAGGACGAGGCGATTTCGCAGGCCATCACGCTGGCCGACCTCGACGGCGACGGGGACCTCGACGTCATCGTCGGCCGCCTCGACGGGCCCACCGTGGTGTACCGGAACGAGAGCAACGCGCCGCGGGTTGCCGTACGGCTCCGCGAGCCGGACGCGAACACCCACGGCATCGGCGCGACCGTCACGGTGCGCGCTGCCGGCCTTCCGGTGCAGTCCCGCGAGATGACCGCCGGCGGCTACTACCTCTCGGGCAGCGAACCGATGCTCACGTTCGCGGCGGGCGCCGACTCGGCGCCGTCCATCGTCGTGCGCTGGCGCGACGGCACGCGGGATTCCATCCGCGCCGCGCCCAACCGCGAGTACGAGATCACCCGGGGCGCGCATCCGGTGGGCCCCGCGTCGCCGGCCCGCTCCACGCCGCTCTTCGCCGACGCCTCCGCGATGCTGCAGGGCCACCGCCACGTGGACGAGCCGTACGACGACTATGCCCGCCAGCCGCTGCTGCCCGGCAAGCTCAGCCAGCTTGGCCCCGGGGCGACGTGGGTGGATCTCGACGGGAACGGCGCCGAGGACCTCGTGGTGGGCACCGGCCGCGGGGGCAGGCTCGGCGTGTTCATGAACTATGCGAAGGCGCTGCACCCGGTGGTGAACGCCGGGCCGCCGGCGCCGCTCGACCTCACGACGATCCTGCCCGTGCCGGGCGGGAATGGGCGCACCACGCTGCTCGTGGGGCAGTCGAGCTACGAGGCCGCGTCGCCGCCGCAGGCGCTGGCCGTGCCGTCGGTGATCGCGATCGGCGTGGACGCACGCGGGTCGGGGGCGCCCGCCGTGCCGCTCGTGCCGGGCGACACGGCGAGCGTGGGCCCGCTCGCGCTGGGCGACCTGAACGGCGACGGCCGGCTCGACCTCTTCGTGGGCGCGCGCGTGCAGCCCGGCGCGTGGCCGCTCACGTCGCGCTCGCGGATCTTCCTGCGCGCCGCCGACGGCTCGTGGGTTCCCGACACCGCCAACGCGGCCGTGTTGCGGGCGCTCGGGCTCGTGTCGTCGGCCGTGTGGGCCGACGTGAACGGCGACGGCTGGGCCGACCTCATCGTGACGAGCGAATGGGGCCCCGTGCGCGTGCTGCTCAACGAGCACGGGCGCCTGCGCGATGCCACGGCAGCGCTCGGCATGTCGGCGCTGTTCAGCCGGTGGAACGGCGTCAACGTCGGCGACTTCGACGGCGACGGCCGCCTCGACATCGTCGCCACGAGCTGGGGCCGGAACCTGCCGTGGGGCGCGTCGGAGGCTCGCCCTCACGAGCTGTACGTCGGGCGGTTCGGTTCGCCGTCCGTGGGCCTCGTGCTCGCGCGACAGGATTCGATCACCGGCAAGGACCGGCCGCTCGCATCGTATCCGCGACTCGCGGGGGCGCTGCCCGCCGTGCGCGAGCACGTGACGTCGTTCACGCAGTATTCGACGATCACGGTTGACGAGCTGCTCAAGACGACGGGCGGCACGGCGATCCGGCTTGGCGCCACGACCTACGACCATATGGTATTCCTGAACCGCGGCGACCACTTCGAGGCGCACGCGTTGCCCGGCGTGGCCCAGCTCGCGCCGGCCTTCGGCGTGGTGGTGGCCGACTTCGATGGTGACGGGCGCGAGGACCTGTTCCTTGCCCAGAACTTCTCGCCGACCGACCGAGAGACGCCGCGGTTCGACGCCGGCGACGGGCTCCTCCTCCTGGGCGACGGCACGGGTGGGTTCCGCCCGCTCACGACGCTGGAGTCCGGGATCTCGGTGCTGGGCGACGGCCGCGGGGCCGCGGCCGCGGACTACGACGGCGACGGGCGCGTGGACCTCGTGGTTCCCCAGAACGGCGCCCTCACGACGCTCTGGCGCAACGTGGGCGCCAGGCCGGGGGCGCGCGTGCGGCTCGACGGCGGGCCGGACAATCCGCTCGGCGTGGGCGCGGTGGTGCGCCTCGTGCACGCCGGCGCGCGCGGCGCGGCGATGACGGTGCGTGCCGGGGCGGGCTACTGGTCCATGGACGCGCCGACGATGGTGTTCGGTGGCGCGGTTCCGGGCGACAGCGTGTGGGTGCGCTGGCCCGGCGGGCGCGAGGTCACGGTACCGATCGTGCCCCCGCCCGGCACGACGAGGGTCAGTGCGGGCGGCGCGTCGGCCCCGACTTCGTCCAGATGACGATTACGCCGCAGCCCGCATTGCGGCCGGCGAACTCGCCGGGGACGTCGCTCGGTCCGTTGTAGACCTCGAGGCCCTGGATGTCGCGGATCGGCGTGTTGGGGCCGAAGATGTTGTCCACGCGCTCGTCCACGATGTACTCCGGAGTACACTGCATTGGCGCGCGGGCCATCTTGATGTAGCAGCCGCCGCCTCCACCGCAGGAGATTTCCACGCCGCGCATGTCGCGCACGGCCTCCTGGAGGGAGTAATACCGACCGCTTTCGATCTGATCCGCGGTCATGTACTGCCCGCGGCCCGTTTTCATGCGCCGCTCGAAGTCGGCGTATCGGGGGCCGAGGGATCGCGGAGCGGTGACCCCCACTTCGGGGAGTGTTTGGGCCCTCGAGCGGCCCTCCGCGGTTGAGTCAAGCTGGATGGACTGGACGAGGGTGTCGCCAATCGGGAGGTCGACGTTGAACGTGAGTACCGGAAAGCCCAGCGCCCGGACGATGAGCCGGGACTTGCCCGGGGTGAGTTCATTCAAGGTGAAACGGCCGGCAGAATCGGTGGCCGTGGAGCGGCCGTCGTTTCCGTTGGTCACGTCGACGCCTGCGAGGGGCTTCTTCGTGGACCGGTCCGACACGTGGCCCACAACCACTGCGGGCCGGATTTGTGCCATGAGCCGCGGTGTAACCGTCAAAAAGGCGACACTAGCGGCAATGAAAACCCGAATTGCTGTCATTCGGTGCCTCCCGGACGGCGATGGCTCCGCATTCATCGGGGGTATATGCCCCCTCGGTAACATCCGCCCGCGGAATGTGGCACGACACCAGTTGGCGAGGTAACGCAATTGGGTACCCCCGGAAGCGGGGAACGATACGCGACTGTTGCGTAATTCGTTGAGTCTGCCCACATTGGCATAATGCGGCATCCCGCGCAATGCGGACCGCAGGCAGTCGTCCTGCAGAACCAGTGTGTACTTCCCACCCACACCTTCTCAGACGAGGTAGGCAACACATGATTTCAGCGGTCTGGCGGCGCTCGTTCGCCGCAGGTGCCATTGCGCTCGCGTTGTTCGCGGGAGCGGCAGGCGCCCAGAACGCCACCTTCCAAGGCACGGTCAAGACTGGCGACCAGCCCCTCGGTGGTGCGAGCGTCGGGATTCCCGAGCTCGGCGTCGGCGCCGTGACTAGCATCGACGGCAAGTACAACTTCACGGTGAACGTGGCCGGCCGTTCCGGCCGGACGGTTACGGTGATGGCCAAGGCGATCGGCTACAAGCCGAAGGTCATGCAGGTGACGCTGGCGGCCGGTCGCACGGACAAGGATTTCGACCTCGAGCGCGACGTGCTCAACCTGGAGCAGGTCGTAGTGACGGGCGTGAGCGAAGCGACCTCGACCCGGAAGCTGGGCTTCTCGGTCGGCGTCGTGGACGCGGAGGCGCTGAAGGAGGCGCCGGCGACCACGCCGCTCGCCTCGCTGGCCGGCAAGGTGGCCGGCGCCGAGGTCACGGTGGGTGCATCGGCGCAGCCCGGTTCGGAGCCGTCGATCCGCCTCCGCGCGGCCACGTCGCTGACCGGGCGTTCGGACCCGCTGGTCATCGTGGACGGCACGATCACGCGCCTCGGCATGGCGGACATCAACTCGGAAGACATCGAGCGGGTGGAAGTCATCAAGGGCGCCGCCGCGAGCTCGCTCTACGGTTCCGATGCGGCGAACGGCGTGATCCAGATCTTCACGCGGCGCGGCGCCAACCTGGCCGAGGGCCAGCGGATGGTGAACCTGCGCAACGAAGTCGGTTCGAGCTGGCTGCCGAAGTTCGTAGGCGTGAACCAGGCGCACGAGTTCGAGATGAGTGGTGGCCAGTTCAAGCTCGACGCGAACGGCAACCGCATCCCGAAGGCCGACCGCATCGCGGACAACCCGTATCCGGTCTACTACGACCAGAACGACGCGGTGTTCCGGAAGAGCCTGAAGATGACGAACTACCTCTCGATCGGCGAGCGCCGCGGCCCGACGAACTTTGCCGCGTCGTTCCAGAACGAGAAGGAAACGGGCGTGCTGCGCATCCTCAACGGATACAGCCGCCAGAACTTCCGCCTCAACGTCGACCACAAGCTGAGCGACCGGATGGACGTGTCAGCCGGTGCGTTCTACGGCAAGTCCTCGGCCGACCAGACGCCCGAGGCCGGCAGCGTGCTCTTCGGCATGCGGTTCCTCGAACCGAACATCAACATTGAAGCGGCCAACAAGGACGGCACGCCCTACAACGCCGTGATCAAGCAGCCGCCGGCGTCGGGCAACGTGGTGAACCCGCTCTACGGCCTGTCGCAGGACAGCCACGGGACGTTCCGCGACCGCTTCACCGGCACGTTCAAAGCGCGCTGGCGCCCGATGGACTGGCTCACGGGCGAAGCGAACTTCAACTACGACGAGTCGGCGGCGAGCACGAAGGACTTCCGGCCGATCGGCTACCTCAACTCGTCGGGGTCGCCAAGCAGCGGTTCGCTGTCGCAGACCACGGCGAACAACCACACCTACAACACGGGCCTCACGCTCACGGCGATCCACGCGTTCAAGTGGTTTACCAACACGACGAAGGCCGCGTACGTGTACGAGGACCAGCTCGACCAGCAGGTGTCGATCTCGGCCTCCGCCCTCACGGTGCCGAAGGTGACCGAGTTCGCCGCCGCGGCCAATGATGCGGCGCACCCGGTGACCCCGGGGTCGTTCACGCAGGCGACCCGCAACCAGAACTACTTCATCGTCTCGACCTTCGACATCAAGGACAAGCTGGTGCTCGACGGTCTGGTGCGGCGGGACGAGTCGTCGCTGTTCGGCGCCAAGCAGCGCGGCGCCACGTACCACCGCGTGTCGGCGGCCTACCGGCTCACCGAGGACTTCAAGATGCCGGGCGTGGACGAGTTCAAGCTGCGCGCGTCGTACGGCACCGCCGGTCTCCGGCCACCCTGGGACGCCCAGTACGAGCAGTTCGCGATTCGCGCGGGCAGCCCCGTGAAGGTCACGCTCGGCAATCCGAACCTCAAGCCGGCGTTCTCGAAGGAACTCGAGTTCGGCGTCGACCTCCAGTTCCTCCGCGACTTCTCGCTGAACTACAGCTACTCCGACAAGAAGACGTCGGACCAGATCCTGAACGTGCCCGTCTCGTCGGCGACCGGCTACCAGAACACCTGGGTCAACGCCGGCACGCTGGCCGGCCAGACGCACGAGCTCGCGCTCGGCGCGGTGCTCATCACCAAGCGCGACGTGTTCTGGCGCGTGAACGTCGCGGCCGACCGCACGCGGCAGAAGATCACGGAACTCAGCGTTGCGCCGTTCCTCGTGGGTCCGAACGGCGTGAACGGCACGGGCGACGGCAACACTCGGATCTTCCGCATCGCGGCGGGCGAGCCGTTCGGCATCATTTACGGCTCGAAGTGGATTCGCACCAAGGACCAGCTCGCCGCGACTATCGCCGGCAAGAAGCTCGGCGGCACCGTGAACGATTACACGCTGAACGAGGAAGGCTACTACGTCGCCACCTCAGCGTACCACACGGTCAACGAGCGCCCGCTTAAGTACGCCGACTCGACCGGCAACACGCTGTTCGCGATCGGCGACGTGAACCCGGATTTCAGCCTCTCGCTGAGCTCGGCGTTCCAGTACAAGTCGTTCTCGATCAACGGCGTGCTCTCGTGGAACAAGGGCGGCAAGATCTACAACTACACCCGCCAGTGGCCGTTCAACGAGGAGCGCGACGTGGTGTACGACCAGCGCTCCAAGCCGCAGGCCGAGCGCAAGCCGGCGCCGTACTACCAGACGTTCTACAACAACTTCGACCCGAGCGACTACTTCGTGGAGGACGGGTCGTACATGAAGATTCGCGAGCTGTCGCTGTACTACCAGCTGCCGCGTTCCTTCGCCAAGGGGCTGCGGGTGGGCAACTTCGAGACGGCCCGTATCGGTCTCGTGGGTCGCAACCTGCTGACGGTGTCGGACTACAAGGGCTTCGACCCCGACGTGTCCGGCCCGGGCGGCGGCAACCCGTTCGCGTATCGCGTGGACTACTTCACCTATCCGAACTACCGGACGGTGACGTTCGTTCTCGACCTTGGTTACTAACCTCCACCTGACGATGAGGAACTTGCCAATGCGGTTCTCGAAGCTCGCCAGGTTCTCTGCCGCGGTCACCGCGATCGCGGCGATGGGATGTCAGGCGAACCTGGACGTGGTGAACCCGAACGCGCCGGACGCGAAGCGCGCACTCTCCGACCCGGCCGCCCTCGAGGCGGTCGGCTCGGGCGCCCTCCGCACCTGGATCAACACCTGGTCCGCGTGCACCGGCAACTGCAATCTCGACACGCAGGCCCAGACGTACACGGCCTCGTGGAACAACTTCCAGATGAACTTCTACGCCCAGATCGACGCCGACGGCACGCGCAACACGCGTGGCTGGCAGAACGACCCGGCGTCGTCCAACCGCCTGCCCGTCGAGGGGCCATGGACGGGCTATTACCAGTCCATGTCGTCGGCCACGGACATCCTCACCGCGATTCGCGTCAACGGCGTGAAGCTCTCTACGCCCGACGCGACGAAGCGCGTGGAGATCGTCTCCGAGCTCGCGCAGGCGGCCTCGGAAATGGCCATCGCGCTGATGTACGACAAGGGCTACATCGTGGACGAGACGGTGGACTTCTCGACGCTCGCGTATTCGGACCGCAAGAAGATGCGGGACGCGGCACGGGCGCGGTTCGACGAGGTCATCACGCTCGCCGGCGCGAACTCCTTCACCACGCCAGCGTCCTGGGTCAATGGATTTGCGCTCACCAACACGCAGATTGCCCAGCTGGCCAACACGATGAACGCGGTGCTGCTCGCCATGTGGCCGCGGACGGCGGCGGAAAATGCAGCCGTCGACTGGGCCGCCGTGCTCAACTACGCCTCGAAGGGCATCTCCTCCGGCACGGCGTGGGACTTCGCCTTCGTCGGCAACGGCGACACGTGGTATCCCGAGACGTACTGCTGGTTCAACTCGATGGACACCGGCCGCGTGCACACGCGCGTCGCGAACATGCTCGATGCGTCGCAGAAGAATCCGTGGGTGCGCCCGGGCAACCCGCAGCCCAACTCGGCGGACAAGCGCCTGGGTGACGGGTCGTTCGGCACTGCGGACATGATCCCCGGATTCGGCAACGTGCCGAAGACGGCCAATGCCGGAACCGATTTCGCCTGGTCGGGTCAGGCCATCTTCAACGCCGCCCGCGGCGATTACCAGCAGTCCAACATCGCCCACATCCGGTACGACGCCACCGGCACGCAGGACCCGAGCGGCATTTACGGCTGCAACGGGCGAGTGCCGATCATCTCGGCAACCGCGAACGACCTGATCTGGGCCGAGGCGATCATCCGGACCAACGGGAACCTCGCCACGGCCGCGAGCCTAATCAACAAGACCCGCGTTACGCGCGGCGGCCTCCCGCCGGCCACGGCGGCCGATGGCGCCGCCGGACTCACGGCCAAGATGCAGTATGAGCAGGAAGTCGAGCTGCTCGGCATGGGCCCGATTGGGCAGATGAACCGGCGCCGCGTGGACGGCCTCATCACCGGAACGCCGGCCGAGATGCCGGTGCCGGCCAAGGAGCTTGGCGTGTTCGGCCAGGCACTGTACAGCTGGGGCGGCAACAATCCCCGCAACTCGCCGACACCGCCGTAACGGCGTAGACAGTAGACAGTAGGCAGAGGGCCGCCGGGCGATCAGCTCGGCGGCCCTCAGTCGTAGCCACGTAGACCGTAGATAGAGCGTCGTCCGGTCGGCGGGATGCGACACGTGTCGGCCGACCGGCGCCTGACGCTTATTGGTTGATGACCGGCGAGGGCGGGACGACCACAAAGTGCGCCGGGTTCCATAGCGAAGCTCGGTTCACGCTCTTCACCAGCCCGGCGGCCACCGCCACGACGCAGAGGGCGGCGAGTCCCGCACGCGTGCGTGCAGCATTCGCCCGCCGGGCGCCCACAGCCCAGCTCGCCGCGCCGCCGGCGGCCAGCACAAATCCGATGCTCGGCAGGTACAAGGTGCGTTCCGCCAGCATGATGCCGCTCGGCACGATGTTGCTGACCGGGAGCAGGCCTATGGCGCACCACACGAGGCCGAAGGTCACCGCGGGCGCCGTGCGGCGGGCAAGCCACGCCGCGATCGCGCCGCCGACCAGCAGTCCGATGCCTGTATATTCCGCGGGGCCGAATGCCGCCGGATGCGGGAACGCGTCCGGGGGAAAGTCGGCGCGGAGGCGCGCCGGGAACGCGAGGAGGCGGAACCATTCCGGGACGACCTGGAGCACCGTCACGAGCCGCCCCCCGAGCCCAAGCCCCCGCAGCGGCGCAACGGGCTCGACGGCAAAGACGCCGGCGTCGATCGTTGTGCCACCGAGGGCCGCAGTCCGTGCGGCAATGCCGGCCGCGGCGACCCCCGCGAGGGCGATGTATCCGAGCGACAACCGGCCCCGCTCGCCGGGCTCCGTGGCGGGCGCGATGATTGCCTCCGCCGCGACGAGCAACGCGGGCAGCACGTAACCCGATTCCTTCGACAGCAGGGCGACGGCGTAGAGCCCGGCGATGGCCGCCCAGTCACCGGCGCGGACGTGGCCTGCCCGCCGGCGGTCCACGTACAGCGTCACCATCAGCGCGCCGGCGAGCCCGACGATGAGGTCGCCCTGGTTGACGGCCTGCGCGACGGCCTCGACGTGCACGGGGTGCACCGCGAACACCGCCGCCGCGGCCAGCGCGGCGCCGGGCGCGAGGAACCGGGTGGCGAGCCGGTACACGGCCCACGCGCCGGCGAGGTACAGGGCCACGCTCGCGATGCGGAACGGCAGCGGCGCCCCGCCGCCGAGGGCGTACTGGAGGGCGAGGAAGAGCGACGCGAGCGGCCGGTGGAGCTGCTCGACGAACGGCGGCGGCCACCACGGCAGCGAGACGATGTCACGCCAGTTCGCCAGCGCGTGCAGGCGGGCGTTGTCGCGCACGACGGGGACGTCGTCGTACACGAAGTCGTTGAGGAGGTGCGCCGCGGACGCGGCGAACGCCAGACCCAGCACCGTCGCGACCGGGTGCCGGCGCACGAGGGTTGCGGCGCGTTGCCACATGGGCGTGCGGACGGCGCGGCGGGCGCGGCCGTCAGTCGGCGATCTTGTCCGGGAGGACGTACCGGAGCGGATCCACCGGCTTGCCGTTCACGTGCACCTCGTAATGGAGGTGCGGCCCGATGGTGAGCCCGGTGTTGCCGACGGTGGCGATCACCTGGCCGCGCGACACCACCTGCCCCACGCGCACGAGGATGCGCGAGCAATGGGCGAAGCGGGTGACGATGCCGTTGCCGTGGTCGATCTCGAACGTGTTGCCGTAGCCCGCCTCGTACCCCGCCGACGTGACGCGGCCCTTGGCCGGCGCGATGATGGGCGCGCCCATGGGGGCGGTGACGTCGATGCCCTCGTGCGGCCGGTTCTCGTGCAGGATGGGGTGGAACCGGCTCGCCGAGAAGTGGCTCGACAGCCAGCCTGTGGTGGGCATGATGGACGGCGTGTTGGCGATGCGCTCGAGGTGCTGGGCGAGCGAGTCGTTCACGGCGTCGAAGCTCTGCGTGAGGGCCACCGCGCGGCGGGTGAGTTCGTCGATCTTGGCGCCGGCGTCGCCGCTGAAGGCCAGGCGGCCTTCGAAGGGCTTGCGCGCCACGGCCGGGAGGAACGCGGCCACCCGCGCCCCCGGGCTGGCGTCGACCGGGACCTCGGAGTCGGCGGCGGCGAGGCTCGACGAGTCCGGCGCGAGGCCCACGAGCGCACGCATCTGCTGGTCGCGGGCGCCGAGCTGGGCGATGGTGTCGGTGAGCGCCGCGAGCTTCGCGTCGATGGACTCGAGTTGCGAGCGGAGCCGCTCGTTCTCGGCCTGCGCGATGCGCGCGGCCGGCGTCACGTACGGCGTGAACAGGTACACCCCCGCGGCGAGCACGAGGCCGGCGGCGATGCCGGCCGACCAGAGCAGGACCTTGCGGCCGGATTCGGTGACCGAAAACGTGCGCGTGCCCTCGTTGTCCGAGGGCACGATCAATATGGTCCAGCGTCGCTCCGGCATCCTCACAAGGTCGCCATTCCGGCGCCTCGGGTCAACCGGTTTTCTGCGCCGTCTTCGGGTTGTCTCCGGGCGCGTCGGCGCGGGGAAAGAGGCCTTCGCCCTTTGTCACGCGCCAGCCGGCTGGATCGATATCCGGCACCTCGGCATATGGAACCCGGCTCACATCGCCCGGTCCGCCAAGCTGGCCCCACAGCTCCTGGGCCTTGGCTGGCATGAATGCGGCGAGGTGAACCGCAAACCAGGCCAATGACCTGGCGAGTCGATTGAGTACCAAGTCGAGAAAGAACGCGCGCTCCGCACCGGCCTTCGCGAGATTCCAAGGTTGCGAGTTCTGGATGTAGGCGTTCGTACGGCCGACCCGACCGGCAAGCTCGGCGAGTGCCAGGTGCGGCCGAAAGCCATCGGATCCATCGAGCCTGCTAACCATGTACTCGAATGCCCTGCGGTGGTCATCGAGAAGCTGAGTGTCGAGTTCGCTCTGCGGAAACGATGCCCCCGGCGCCGGGTGCCGCGGCACCACGCCATCGCGGTACTTCTCGATCATCGCGATCACGCGGCTCGCGAGATTGCCGAGCCCGTTGGCCAGCTCGGACGTGTACACCGCCTCGAAGCGCTCCGCCGAGTAGTCGCCGTCGGCGTCGAACGGGATTTCGCGCATCAGGAAGTAGCGGAACGCGTCGGGCCCGAAGCGCGCCACCTCGTCGGCCAGCTCGATCTTCACGCCGGCGCTCTTGGAGAAGCGCTCGCCGCCGAACGAGATGAACCCGTGGGCCCAGACGCGTTCCGGCAGCGGCAGCTCGGCGGCCTGCAGCATCGCCGGCCAGACGACGCAATGCAGTCGCGTGATGTCCTTGCCCACGACGTGCAGTTGTGCGGGCCAGCGGTCGCGCCAACCCTTGCCCGGGTAGCCAGTGGCGGTGAGGTAGTTGGGGAGGGCGTCGAACCAGACCCAGGTTCCCTGCGGCTCGCCGCCGGCGGGCGACGCGATGGGGAACGGGATGGCCCACGCCAGACGTGCGCGCGTGATGGAGAGGTCCTCGAGCCCGGAGTCGATCAGGGCGAGGATCTCGTTGCGCCGCGTAGCGGGCTGGATGAACTCCGGGCGGCGCGTCACCAGGTCCCGAAGGAACGTCTGGTACTTGCTGAGGCGGAAGAACCAGTTGCGCTCCTTCGTCCACTGCAGGTCGCGGGTGGGATGGATGACGCACTTGCCGTCCACGATCTCGTCGTCGCGCTTGAAGAGCTCGCACCCCACGCAGTACCAGCCCTCGTACTCCTTCTCGTAGAAGTCGTCGGGCGACGATTCCGCGATGCGCTTGATGAACGCGCGCACGCCGCTCTTGTGGGCGGGGTCGGTGGTGCGGATGAATTGGTCGCGGGAAATGGCGAGCCGGTCCCACATCGCCTCGAACGTGGCGGCAATCGCGTCCACGAACGCCTGCGGCTCCATGCCGCGCGCTGCGGCGGTCTGCGCCACCTTCTGCCCGTGCTCGTCCATCCCGATGAGGAAGTGCACGGCCTCGCCCATCTGGCGGTGGGCGCGGGCGATGACGTCGGCGCCGATCTTCTCGAGGGCGTGGCCGAAGTGGGGGTCGCCGTTGGCGTAGTCGATCGCGGTCGTGAGGTAGAACTTGCGGTCGCTCACGTGGGCGTCCCGTCGTTTGGATTGCCGGGACCGCTCGGCCC